>RFKJ01000073.1 GCA_003694325.1 Deltaproteobacteria bacterium | reverse complement strand
GCCCCGACCTGTTCGCCGACCTGCTGCTCCCTGGCGAATCGATCCTGGCCACCATGGCCGCCGGCGCAGCTCCCCGGCAGGACGGCGCCCGGACCTGGGTCACCCTCGGCCTCACCGCCCAGCGGCTGCTGGCCGTGGTGCTCGTCCAGGCCCCCCATGGCGGGCCGTGGCAGCCGGCCGCGCGCCACGCCGCCCCCCGCACCGCAGTGCGCCTGGCGCGGTTTCCCCGCACCCCCGGCGCCCCGGCGCGCCTGGAGGTGCACGGCCTGCCCGAACCCCTGGTGCTGCAGGACATCGACGACCCGATGGTCTTCCCCTGGCTCGAACCCTTCCTCGCCGCCTGGGGCGGACCGGTCGACGGCGCGGGCAACGTCCGGCCCCGGGAGGTCCAGCCGGTCCTCGACAGCGGGGGCGGCCCCGATCCCAGGCTGCTGCTGGCCATCGTCGCCGGCATCGTGATGTTCGGGTTCATCTGCTGCGGGTGCGGCGGGCTCATCAGCGTGCTGACCCGGCTGGCGGGCGCGACGTGAGCGAGGGCTCCGACCCGCTCGAGGTCGTGCTGGTGTCCCTCCGCGACGCCGACGACCCCATGGCGCTGCACGAGCGCCTCTGCTTCGAGGAGGCCACGGGCCTGCCGGACCTCCGGGTCGTCCACGCCTGCGAGCAGCGCCTCGGTGCGCGCGAGCTGGACGCCGACCTGCTGCTGTTCGGCGGCTCCGGCGCCTACTCGGTGCTGGACCCGGAGCACTGGGTACGGGCCCTGCTCGACTTCCTGCTACGGGTCGTCGACGCCGGCGTCCCGGCCTACGGCTCCTGCTTCGGCTTCCAGGGGCTGGCCCTGGCGATGGGGGGCGAGGTGGTCCGCCGCGCCGACCACACGAGAATGGGGGGATTCCCGGTGCGGAAGACGGCGGCGGCCGACGCCGATCCGCTGTTCGGGCCGCTCCCCGCTCGCTTCGAGGTGCAGTTCGGCCACAAGGACTGGGTCACGCGGCTGCCGGCCGGCGTGACCCTGCTGGTCACCGACGACGCCGGTCACAACGAGGCCTTCCGGGTCGACGGCAGCAACTTCTGGGGCTCCCAGTTCCACCCCGAGCTGACCCGCCACCGCACCCTCGACCGCTTCCGCCACTACCAGCACCTCTACGACGGCGGCCGCGGCGACGAGATCGTCCGGCAGATCACCGGCAGCGTGGACCACCCCGAGGTGCCCCGGGTGCTCGGGCGGCTCGTCGAGCTGGCGCGGGCCCGGCGGCGAGCCCGCGGCTGAACCAACACCGGCGGGCGGGATCAGGCCGGGACGTAGCCGCGGCCCAGCACGACCTGCCGCAACCCGACCCGTTCGTGCAGCACGACGAGGCGCTTGAGGAGGTCGGAGATCGCCGACAGCTCGGCACGACCGCAGTCCACGTTCCACACGATGGTGTCCCCGCCGCCGGGGGCTTCGGGGTCCCCGATGAAGTGGAAGCGGCCCCGGTCGGCGGTGCCGAAGCTTCCGTGGAAGCCGGCCTGGTACCAGTCGCCGATGGTGGCATCGAGTCGTTCGGCGGCGTCCACCGACGGGGTGTCCACGGCGACCTGCACCGGGAGCTGGTCCCAGGGCGCCTGGGTCGAGACCCAGACCGGAAACGGGTGGTCCCGCTCCGGCCACCGGACCAGGGCCGGCGCCCGGGCGAGGGGTTCGTAGCCGGCCAGGGCCACGATCATCGGCTGGTCGCCGACCAGGCCCGGCTGGCCGGTCGCCGGGTCCACGAGGTCGACCCGCACCGCGGCGTAGGGGCGGGCTCCCTCGGGGATGGTGGGCACCACCTCGCCGAACTCGTCCCGGTGCATCCGGGCGGCTTCGGCGATCCAGCCCTTCTCCGCCATCCGGTTGGCGTGGTGATCGAAGAACTCCACGTAGCTGCCGCGGTGCGCTTCGAGGAACATGCGCGGGTGGACGTCGTCCTCGTGGAGGCGCCGCCAGGCGTCGAGGAAGGCCCGGTTCCCCGCCAGGGCGTCGGGTTCGTCGAGGGCGTCGTCCAGGTAGGCCGACAGCACCTCCTCGCCCTCCGGCCCCCGCCCCCAGGCGAACAGCAGGTAGGCCAGCCCCGTCGCCGCGGCCGGGTTGCCCGGCTCGTGGTCGAGGATCTCCCGGTAGGCCGCCTCGGCCCCCGCCGGGTCGTAGAGATCCTCGCAGGCGGCCGCCCGGGCCAGGACGATCTGCCCCATGATGGCCGTCGCACTGTCGTCGGCCCGCTCCCGGGCGATGCGCTCGGCCTGGTGGATCCGCCGCATGGCCTGCTCCGGTTCGCCGAGCCGCAGCAGCGTCACCGCCAGGGCGTGCAGCACGTCCATGCGGTCGGGGGCCTCCTCCAGGATGCGCTCCAGCGCGGCCCGGGACTGGTGGGGATCCTCGGCCCGCAGGGCGCGCAGGGCCTTGGCAGCAACTTCGTCGTCGATCACGGTGGCTCCAGTGTGGGGCGCACTCTACCGCGGCACCGCGGACGGCGGGGCGGCGAGAGCCCGCCGGGTCACTCCGAAGACGCCGGCTTTCGGCCGGCGGCCGCCTGCTCGTCCGGCGGGTAGGGGCAGTGGCGGCAACCGGTGCCGCAGCAGTACCCCCGGGAACGCAGGTACCAGGCGGTCAGCACCAGCAGTCCGCTGTCGGGGTCGACGTAGCCGGTGTCCCGGCGGCGACAGGCGGCGGCGTGCAGGCGCTCGATGCGGGCGGGGTCGGACACGCCGGCCATTGTATGCACCGGGCCCGTCGCGTCGAGCCCGACGCGGCGCCGGGCGGCGGACGGCTCCCGGGGATCGCGCATCGCCGGCGAGGGCGGAACCGGCCGCCGCAGTGGGATACGGGCGATGCCCAGACCCAGGAAAGCCCGTGAAGCTCAGCGAAGAAGCCCAGGCCGCCCTCGACGCGGCCCGCGCCCAGTCCGCCACCACGCGACGCCCGACGGTGGCCGCCCTCGAGGAACGGCTCTACCTGCCGGTGCCCTGCCTCGACCACGGCTTCGTCCGGGTCGTCGACTACATGGGAGACGACGCCGCCATCGTCCAGGCGGCCCGGGTGTCCTATGGCCGGGGCACCAAGAAGGTCAGCACCGACCGGGGGCTCATCCGCTACCTGATGCGCCACCGCCACACGACCCCCTTCGAGATGTGCGAGCTGAAGCTCCACGTCAAGCTCCCGATCTTCGTCGCCCGGCAGTGGATCCGGCACCGCACCGCCAACGTCAACGAGTACAGCGCCCGCTACTCCGTGCTCGACACGGAGTTCTACGTGCCGCGCCCCGAAGACCTCGCCGTCCAGGCCACCCACAACCGCCAGGGCCGCGGAGAGGTCCTCGACGCCGACGAGGCCGCCGCCGTCCTGGCGCTGCTCCGACGGGACGCGGAACAGGCCTTCGACACCTACCAGGCGCTGATGGACGAGCACCAGCTCGCCCGGGAGCTGGCCCGCATCGGGCTGCCGCTGTCGGCCTACACCCAGTGGTACTGGAAGATCGACCTCCACAACCTGCTGCACTTCCTGTCGTTGCGCATGGACACCCACGCCCAGTACGAGATCCGGGTGTACGCCGAGGCGATCGGAGACATCGTGGCGGACTGGGTCCCGCTGGCCTGGGAGGCCTTCGTCGACTACCGGCTCGGGGGGCTCTTCCTGTCGGCTCAGGGCGTGGCAGTGGTCCAGCGCCTGCTGGCCGGTGAACGGGTCACCCGGGAGGACAGCGGCCTGTCGGCGCGTGAGTGGCGGGAGCTGATGGCCCGACTGCGCCCCGACTCCGCCGGGGAGGGGTCGGCGGGCTGACCCGGCGCCCGGGCCGGTCCCGCAGCCGGGCCGGGAAGGCTCAGCGCGCCTCGGCGCAACCCCGGGTCCGCAGCTCCCGGGTCACCAGGTCCAGCAGGTTGCTGGACAGCTCGATGATCTGCTCGTGGGTGTACCCCTCCCCACGAAGCTGCCGGTACAAGGTCCGGGCCACGGTCTCGTTGCGACTGCGCAGGAGCGCCTCGTGGTTCGTTGGCATCGGCCGTTCTCCCATCGTGGCCCTGGAAGGGAGCAAGCGTCGTGCCAGCGGTGAGACGACCGGATCACGGGTACTTGCCCCGATCGCTGCGAAGCCGGCTTCGCACTCCTCGCCCCGGGGGCGCGAAGTGACCTGCGCGCAGCATTTCCCGGATTGAACCACCATTCACCACCGGCCCGTCGACCGGCGCCTACCGGCCGCGGCGCTCCCGCTCCATGGCCTTGACCGCCATCTGCACGTACTTGCGGATGTTGGGGATGTCGGGGTCGAGGGCGTAGGCCTTCTGCAGGTCCTGGAAGGCGGCCCGGTGGTTGCGCCGGTAGTGGTGGCAGATCCCCCGCCGGCAACGCGCCATCGCCAGCGATCCGTCCAGTTCCAGGGCCTGGTCGTAGAACTCGATGGCCCGCCGGTACTCCTTGCGGGCGAAGTACAGGTTGCCCATCTCGACCAGCGGCTCCGCCGAGCCGGGCGCCAGGTCCTCCGCCCGCTGGAAGTCGCTCATCGCCGCCGAGTAGTCCCCCAGCTCCAGGTGGGCCCGACCCCGCCCCAGCAGCGGCTCCAGCCGGTCCGGGGCAAGGTCGATGGCATCGCCGTAGGAAACGATCGCCCCGGCGAGATCGCCGCGCCGCTCGGCGTCCCGGGCCTGCTGCAGGAACTGCCGATACAGGTCCTCGTCGACCGCTTCGACGGGCTCCAGGGCCAGCTCGGCGTCGAGGTCGTGGAACCCCGCCATGCCCGCCAGCGGCTCGTCGTCCGTCAGCCGGGGAACGCCGTCGTCCTCGTCGGGTTCCTCCTCTGCCTCGCCGGCCTCCTCCGGCCGCTCGAAGGCGACGTGCAGGCCGGTGGACGACGAGACGTCCTCGTCGAACAGGAACTCGTCGGCTGCCGGCGCCGCCGCCAGCTCGTTGGTGACGCTGTCGGTGTCGCGTCGCCCGGGCGGTCGGGCGACCATCTCGCCGGTCACCTCCTCGTCGTCGTCCGCCGGCGAACCGGCGAGGCCCGGCGCCAACCGGGCGCGGACGGCCTGGGGGGCACCCAGCCCGGTGTCATGGGT
>RFKJ01000855.1 GCA_003694325.1 Deltaproteobacteria bacterium | reverse complement strand
CTCCTCCCCCGCGACTCCCCTTTCGACGGGCCGGCACAGGGAGTCGGCGTGGACGTCGAAGATCACGACCTGCCAGCCCCGTTCCAGCCGTCGCTTCGACGGCCGGCGACCGACGATGCCCAGCACCTGCAGCAGGCGCTCCTCCTCGCCGGCCCGGCGCGCGGCGGCCCGCAGCGCGGAGACCCGCACCACCTCCAGGGACGTGGACGCCCCCACCCGCCTCCCCAGGGGCGACACCCAGGCCACCTGGAGGGTGTCCGGGACCTCGCCCACCTCCTGGCAGGCCGAGCGGTCCTCGGCGCGAGTCGCCCGAGACGCGGTGGCGAGGACCACCAGGGCCGCCGCGCCCGCCAGCCATCCCGCGGTGCCCCGCGGGCGACGGTTCACTGGGTCTCCTCGTAGTCCCCGCTCAGCTCGAAGGTGGTGGTCCGCGCCTGGTGCGGCCCCGTCCAGTACACGGTGCCCCGCACCCAGGCCTGGCCCTCCGGCAGGTCGCTCTGCTGCCGCCACTCCCAGGTTCCGCCCAGGCGGATCGTGCTGGTGTCCCCCGAGGAGATCGTCAGGGCCGGCGTCAGCGTGGTGCTGCCCAGCTCGCGTTCCCCGATCCCGAAGCTGTACTCGACCCGGTCCACCACCACGTCGCCGGCCAGCCCGTTGGTGAGCCGCACGTGGAAGGTCAGGATGTCGTCTTCGCGCGACGCGCCGGTGGCCCGACGGGTCACCGTCACGTCGCCGAGGTGGACGGTGAACTTCGACCCCGGCGCAGCCGCGGCCGGCTCACTCTGCTTGGCGCAGGCCAGCAGGGTCGAGGAGGTGGTGGCCGCGCCCGCGACGAGGCAGCCGGCCAGGACGATTCGAGTCAGGCGGGACATGGAGACTCCAGGGTCGGGGATTTCAGGACCGGCCCAGGGCGGCGACGCCCAGGGCGAGGTCGCGATGCGCGACCCCCCCGACCACCGACAGGTCCGGGGGGGGCGTGGGAGACGAGAGGAAGCGGCGGCGCAGCGCGTCGAGGCGGGCCACGGAGTCCACCGCGAGATCATCGTAGAGCGGATCCGCCTCCTGCTGGTGGACCAGCGTCTCGAAGACCTGCCACTGCAGCTCCGGGTCGCGGCAGCACAAGAACAGGTCCACCGTGGCTCGGGTGGCGAGCGAGAGCTGCATGTCGACGGGATGGCGCCCGCGCACCGCCTTCATCTCCAGGTCGTCGCTGACCACGACGCCGTCGAATCCAAGCTGCCGGCGCAGCACCCCGTCGATGAGCGCCGCCGACATCGTGGCCGGGTGGTGCTCATCGTAGGCGGGGTACACCACGTGCGCCGTCATCACCAGCCCGACCCCCGCCGAGACGGCGGCCTGGAAGGGATGCAGTTCGACCGCCTCGAGCTCGGGTCGGTCCTTCTCCACCACCGGCAGCGCTTCGTGGGAGTCGACCGCGGTGTCCCCGTGTCCGGGGAAGTGCTTGGCGCAGGCGGCGACGCCGCCGTCGTGCAGACCCTCCACCGCCGCGACCACGTGCCGGGCCACCCGCTCGGGATCGCGGCCGAAGCTGCGGTCCCCGATGACCGGGTTGGCCGGGTTGCTGTCGACATCGGCGACCGGCGCCCAGTCGACCACGAAGCCCATGGCCCGCAGCTCGTCGGCCATGGCGCGGTACACCCTCCGGGTGCGCGACGGCTCGTCGATGTTGCCCAGCCAACGGGCCGGGGGCCACTCCGTCGCCCGGATCCGCTGCACGCGGCCGCCTTCCTGGTCGACGGTCAGCAGGGGCGGGGTGTCGTCCGGAACCAGGCTCCGCAGCTCGCGGTTCAGTTCCCGCACCTGGGCGGGCTCCTCGATGTTGCGGGAGAACAGGATGAACCCCGCCGGTCGGGTCTCCCGGCACAGCGCCCGCAGCCCATCGGGGGGGCCGCAGCCGTCGAAGCCCACGATCATCCGCTGGCCGGCGCGCCGCTTGCGATCCGCCAGCGAGGTCTGCTCGCCGACGGCGCGCACCGGCAGCCGGTCGCCCGGGCGACCCGATCTCCACGGCAACCGCGCCATCCTTCAGCCCCCTTCGGCCGGGTGTTCCCCGGGGTGTTCGGCAAGCTCGATGAGCACACCGCCGGTGGTCGCCGGGTGGAGGAACGCCACCCGGGTGCCATGGGCACCGGGCGAGGGCTCATCGGTCGTGAACCGGTATCCCAGCCCGCGCAGCCGCTTCATGTCGGCGTCGAGGTCATCGGTGGAGAAGCAGATGTGGTGCAGCCCTCCCCCACGCTTGTCGAGGAACCGCTGGATCGGCCCCTGCCCGTCCAGCGGCGCGACCAGCTCGATGCGGGTGTCGCCCACCGGCAGGAAGGCCGTGCGGGTGCGGGCGGCGGGGACATCCTCGGTGCCGGCGAGGGGCACCCCCAGGTCGTCGGCGAAGCGGCGGATCGCGGCGTCGAGGTCGGCGACGGCGATGGCGATGTGGTCGAGACGTCGGGACATGCGCCCACCTAACCCGGGCCCCGCAACGACCGCCGCCGGGTTTCATTCCGCCCTGCCCCCCTTTCCCCTGGTGACACCCCGGTGTAAACCCTCCGAGCCCCCACCTGGGGCATGGTTGCCCGCGTCCCTTCACCCTGGAGTATCCATGCTGAACGCCCTTGCTCTCTGTGGCCTCGTGGCCCTCTCCAACCCTGCCCGAGCAGACGGCGACGGATTCCGCCTCGGCCTGGCCGGCGGCGTGTTCATCGCCGATTCCCGCGACAAGGTGCTCGACAACGCCTGGACCCTCGTCCTTCGCCCGGGCTGGGACTTCAACCACACCTTCGGCCTCGAGGCCGACCTCGCCTACAACCAGGGCACGACCCGGACGGTCGACCGCCTGTTCACCATCATCGATCCCCGGATCAACCTGCTGGTCCACGCAAAGCCCCTCGGCCCGGTCACCTTCTTCGGGGCGGTCGGCCCCGGGATCGCCATCGAGCAGGAGCACGTCAAGGAGGGAGACCCCGCCTACGGCGAGCACCCCACCACCAACGAGCACGGCTACGGCCTCTACGAGGGCGCGTCGACCAAGTTCCTGCTCAACGCCGGCCCCGGCGCCTGGCTCCGGTTCGGGCAGAGCCCCTTCGGCCTGCGCACCGACTTCCGCTACATGCTGACCATCGGCGGCGTGCCGGCCGACTTCGACGGCGACCCCACCACCCTGGAGTCCGACATCCTGCACAACTGGGAGTGGACCCTCAGCCTGCAGGCCCGGCTGGGGCAGGGGGCCGCCGATACCGACAAGGACGGCATCCCCGACGACTCGGACCGCTGCATCGACGATCCCGAGGACAAGGACGACTTCGAGGACACCGACGGCTGCCCCGATCTCGACAACGACGACGACGGCATCCTCGACGCCGATGACGAGTGCGCGCTCGACCCCGAGGACCGCGACGACTTCCAGGACGCCGACGGCTGCCCCGATCCCGACAACGACGAGGACGGCATCGTCGACCAGGACGACCGCTGCATCAACGATCCGGGCACCGCGGAGGCCCAGGGTTGCCCCGACCGCGACGGCGACACCCTCGCCGACATGGACGACGAGTGTCCCGATGAACCCGGGCCGGTCGAGGCCGGCGGCTGTCCGGACCAGGACGGCGACCGGGTGCCCGACAAGCGGGACGAGTGCCCGACCGAGCCGGCCGACCCGCGGGTCGATCCCTCCCGGTCCAACGGCTGCCCGGAACGGGTGGTGGTCACCACCGACGAGGTCGTGATCCTCGACAAGGTGTACTTCGACACCGACCAGGCCACGATCAAGCGCAGCAGCTACCCGATCCTCAACGACGTGGCCGAGGTCCTCAAGAAGTACCCCGACATCAAGCTCGTCGAGATCCAGGGCCACACCGACAGCCAGGCCAGCGACGAGTACAACCTCGACCTCTCCCAGCGGCGGGCCGAGGCCGTCCGCCAGTACCTCATCGACAAGGGTGTCGAACCCGAGCGCCTCGTCGCCAAGGGCTACGGCGAGTCCCAGCCCATCGACACCAACGACACCGCCGAGGGTCGCGCCCGGAACCGGCGGGTCCAGTTCCTGATCGTCGAGCAGTAG
>RFKJ01000854.1 GCA_003694325.1 Deltaproteobacteria bacterium | reverse complement strand
GGCCTCCCGGCACCAACACCAGCACCAGGGCGGTGGCCAGCAACGCGCTGGTCAACGCCGGCGTGAGGATGTCCTGCTCGAACAGCAGGACCGTCGGGTACAGCGTCGCCAGCAGCCCGGCGACCGCGCCGGCCCACGGGGCTCCCCATGGCGCCGCCGCCCGCCGCCCCAGGACCATGACCATGGCGGTCGTCCACAGGCCGAGCAGGGCCTGGACGGCGCGGGTGACAGAGAGATCGGGCGTGCCCGTCAGCTTGCCGAGCAGGACCAGGAAGATCGGGTATCCGGGCGGCTGGTAGAACCCCTCGGCGAAGGGGTCCACGCCGGACAGCGACGACGGACGGGTCCACCAGTGCAGCAACCCCACTCCGTTGTCGGCGAGCAGCTTCGACAGCTTCTGCGCCTGGTCCCAGTAGGTGTAGGCGTCCACCATGGGGTGATCGGCGTAGGGGGTCGCCCCGTAGGCCGCCAGGCCGGCGACGCGCAGGCCGGCCGCCAGCAGCAGCACCACCAGCTCCAGCGGGCTGAGGCGCAGGAAGGGAAGCGGGCGGTGGCGCATCCCTCCCTACGAACACGAAACCCCGTCTCCCGCCAGGAACGGGAGAGGGGGTCGAGCCGTGCCGCCGACGGCGGGACGGTCAGTGGCCGTCGATGGTGGGCGCGACGGTCAGGATGTCGTAGGCCCCGAAGGAGTCGTAGGCCACGAGGTCCACGAGGTACCCGTCGTAGCCGCAGGTCAGCCAGGTCGTGCTCCCCAGCCAGTCGCTCCACCAGTAGTAGGGGTCGCGGGTGGGGAACAGCTCGAAGCTGTCGACCCAGTCCCCGGTGCGCTGGTCCCAGACGTCGGCATAGACCTCGACCACGTCCAGGACGCCGTCGGGATCGTCGGCTTCGGCTTCGAAGTACCAGACGTCGTCGGCAAAGTAGTTGTCCCAGTAGCACCCGGCCTCGCCGTCGTAGACGAAGGGCGCGTGGTTGACGGGGCCGGGGGCGCCGTCCTCGTAGACGATGCAACCGGTGGAGAGGACGAGCGCGGCGATGGCGAGGCGAGTCATGGCTTCCTCCTGTGCGAGGCACCGCTTCGACGTGCCAGCCGTCCTTGCATTCGACAAGAGGATAGGCACCGTTCCCCAGGCGAGGAGATGGCCCCGTGAACCCCGTCGATGTCGCGCTGACACGGGATACGGTGGGCTCCATCGCCCGCGGTCACCCGTGGGTCTGGGCCGAGGGTGTGGCCGGACCGCGCCCGCCCGCGGGCACGCCGGTCGTCCTCAAGGACGACCGCGGCCGCCCGGTGGCCTTCGGGCTGTCCGATCGTGGCCCCATCGCCATCCGGGTGCTGTCCCGTTTTCCCCTGCCCCTCCCCCGGCTCGTGGCGTCGGCGGTGGCCGCTGCCGCCGACCTGCGCGCGGCGATGTTCGGCGACGACACCGACGCCTTCCGCCTGGTCAACGGAGCCGGCGACGGCCTGCCCGGTGTCGTGGTGGATCGCTACGCCGACCTCGCCGTGATCCGGCTGTACGGCGCCTGCTGGGAGCCCTGGCTGGAGCCCCTGGCCGACGCCGTCGCCGCGGTGCCGGGGATCGCGACGGTGGCCCGCAGGCTCGGGGTCCGCCGGGTCGATGGTTCCGCCGGGGTGGAGCGCCTCGCCGGCCCGCCGATCCCCGACGAGCTGGTGGTCCGGGAGAGCGGGCTGCGCTTCCTCGTGCGTCCCGGGCGGGGCCAGAAGACCGGCCTGTTCCTCGACCAGCGCGAGAACCGCTGGATGGTGCGGCGGTTCGCCGCCGACCGGGAGGTCATCGACGTGTTCTCCTGCACCGGCGGGTTCGCCACCCACGCCCTCGCCGGGGGGGCTCGCCGGGTGATCGTGGTCGACGTGGCCCCCGAGGCCATCGCCGATGCCCGGACCAACCTCCGGCTCAACGGCTTCGAGCCGGATCGACACGGGTTCGAGGTCGTCGACGCCTTCGCCTGGACGCCGGCCCGGCCCGCCGACCTCGTGGTCTGCGATCCCCCATCGCTGACCCATGGCCGCAAGGCCGACGCCGCCGCTCGACGCCGGTACCGCGACCTCGCCACCCGCTATGGCCGGGCGGTGGTACCCGGCGGCCTGCTGGCCACCGCGAGCTGCACCGCGCGGCTGTCCTTTGCCCGGTGGGAGCAGGCGGTCCGCGAGGGGCTGCGCCGAGCCGGGCGCTGGTCCTGCCTGCACCGGGCCGCCGAGCCCCCCGACCACCCCGTCCTCGCCGAGCACCCGGAAGCCCGCTACCTGAAGTTCATGCTGCTGCAACGGCGAGCCGAGCCGGCGGCCCGGGCAGGGGTCGGCTGACGGAGATCCCGCCTCCGGAGATCCGGTCTCGGTTCGGTGACCGGCGAGGTATCCTCGGCTCCGTGACCACGCCCGGCTACCCGCGGACCTTCGGGTCCTACGTGCTGCTCGACCGCCTCGGCGAAGGCGGCATGTCCGAGGTCGACCTCGCCCGCCGCGCGGTGGACGACGCCAACTTCGTGCGCTTCGTGGTCATCAAGCGCATCCACGCCCAGCACCAGGACGATGACGGCTTCGTCCGCATGTTCCACGACGAGGCCCGGATCAACGCCGAGCTGCAGCACGAGAACATCGCCAGCGTCTACGATTTCGGGCAGGAGGGCAACGAGTTCTTCCTGGCGATGGAGTACGTGCCCGGCTGCGACCTGCGCCGGGTCCAGCGCCGCCTCGCCAAGGCCCGGCGCCCCTTCCCCCTGCCCATCGTCCTGCGGACCTGCTGCGATGTGCTGGCCGCCCTCGACTACGCCCACCACCGGGTGGACACCTACGGGCGCAGCATGAACATCGTCCACCGGGACGTGAACCCCCGGAACATCATGCTGTCGGTCCGGGGCGAGGTGAAGCTCATCGACTTCGGCGTGGCCAAGGCCGACAACCGCGCCGAGCACACCGTCGGCCACAGCCTGAAGGGCAAGTTCGCCTACATGGCCCCCGAGCAGATCGAGGGGGGGCGGGACATCGACGGGCGCGCCGACATCTTCGCCCTGGGCATCGTCCTCTACGAGCTGTTGATGGGCTGCAGCCCGGTCGCCGGGCTCAACGAGGTGCAGACCATGCACCGCATCCTCTCCGGCCAGCTCCCACCCGTCCGGAGCACGCCAGAGCGACCGATCCCCGACGACCTCATCGCCGTCCACGCCCGTGCCTGCGCCACCCGCCCCGAGGACCGCTTCGCCACCGCGGGCGAGATGCGGCAGGCCCTGCTCGACCTGGCGCCCCAGTGCGGCGGGGTGGCGAGCAACCAGGAGCTGTCCGATTTCCTCTCGGAGATCGACCCCGACTTCGGGCAGGTGTCCTCCCGGCTGCGGGTGCTGCGGGACGAGAGCACCGAGGAGCTGTCCCGGTCCCGCGGCGGCCCGCCCCCCGCCTCGGAACCGGTGAGCAGCCCGGGCACCCTGGCC
>RFKJ01000853.1 GCA_003694325.1 Deltaproteobacteria bacterium | reverse complement strand
GGGGGGAGGAGGGCGTGATGCGAGGACACCTGGCCGACGCCCGGTGGGGCGATGGGCGCTGGCGGGGGACGGCTGTGTAGCCGACGCGACGCAGGGCCGCGAGGGGCGCGAACGGTTAGGTGCGCGCACCCTCCAGGTGGTCGCAGCCCTCGGGCCGGGCCGCCGCATGTCCCTCCGGAGCCGCCATGTCCGATCCCGCGTCCCTGCGCCGCACCCCCTTCCACCACTTCCACGTCGAAGCCGGTGCCCGCATGGTCGACTTCGGCGGCTGGCACATGCCGATCCAGTACACCGGCATCCGCCAGGAACACCGGGCCTGCCGGGCCAGCCTCGGCCTGTTCGACGTGTCCCACATGGGCGAGATCCGGGTTCGCGGGCCGCGCGCGCTGGAGGCGGTGCGGGGGCTGGTCACCAACGATCTCGACATCGCCGTCGGGCAGGCCCGGTACAGCCCCATGTGTCGGCCGGACGGTGGGATCGTCGACGACCTCATCGTCTACCGCCTGGCGGACGACGACGTCATGATCTGCGTCAACGCCGCGAACCGGGCCAAGGACTTCGCCTGGGTGACCGAGCACAACCCGCTGCCCGGCGCGGTGACCTTCGAAGACGAGGGGGACGCCTGGGCCCAGGTCGCCGTCCAGGGGCGCAACGCCGAGGCCGCCCTGCAGAAGCTGACCGACGTCGACCTGTCGGCCATCCGGTACTACTGGCTGGCTCGGGGCAGCGTGGCCGGGGTCGATGGCTGCATCATCGCCCGCACCGGCTACACCGGGGAGGACGGGTTCGAGGTCTTCCTGCCGGTGGAGGGGGCCGACACCATCTGGCCGGCCATCGTCGAGGCCGGGCGGGGATTCCCCGAGGGGGACCTGCAGCTCGTGGGGCTCGGGGCGCGCGACACCCTGCGCCTCGAAGCGCGGATGTGCCTGTACGGCAACGACATCGACGAGACCACCACCCCGCTGGAGGCCGGCCTGGGCTGGGCCGTGAAGCTCGACGGGCCGGACTTCATCGGCAAGCAGGCCCTGGTCGAGCAGAAGGCGGCCGGCCTGACCCGCCGGCTGGTGGGCCTGGTGGTCGAGCGCCGCATCCCCCGCCCGCACTGCCGGATCCTCGCCGACGGCCAGGACGTCGGGGAGGTCACCAGCGGCACCAAGAGCCCCAGCCTCGATACCGGCATCGCGCTGGGCTACGTTGCCCGCCGCTTCGCTCGCCCCGGCACCGCCCTGCAGGTCGATGTTCGCGGCAAGCCGGCCGACGCCGTCGTCCACAAGGGTGCCTTCTACACCCGCCCCTATTGATCCCCGCCTCGGAGCGTCCCATGTCCGTGCCCAGCGATCTCAAGTACACCGAATCCCATGAATGGGTCCGCATCGATGGCGACGTGGCCACCGTCGGCATCACCGACTTCGCCCAGGACCAGCTCGGCGACGTGGTGTTCGTCGACATGCCCGAAGTCGGCGCCGTCGTCTCCAAGGGCGACAGCATCGCCGAGGTCGAGTCCACCAAGACGGTCAGCGACATCTACGCCCCCCTGTCGGGCACCATCGAAGCGGTCAACGAGAACCTCGATGGCAACGAGGAGCTGGTGAACAAGGAGCCCTACGGCGAGGGCTGGCTGTTCCGCATCAAGCTGTCCGACAGCGGGGAGGTCGCCAATCTTCTCGATGCCGCCGCCTATACCCGGGTGGTCGAGGAATCCGACCACTGAGGGTCCGCCGACCGGCCCCGCAGGTCGGAGCGGGCGGGGGGCGGGCCGTGAGACCCGGCCCGCTCAGGCGTACCGCCAGGCCTCGTCGTGGTGGTAGATGTACTGGGTGATGGCCTGGACGGGGGTGAAGCCGTCGGCGTACGCGGCGGCCAGGTAGCCCGGCAGGCTGGAGAGGAACCGCCAGGGTCGGCGTCGGGCGTTGCGGAGGAAGCCGCGGGCCAGGAAGTGGCCGTTGGCCCGGTAGAACAGCGCCCGGAGGCGGGCCCGGCCGATGTCGCTGACCTCGGTGGTCAGGCCATCGTCCGTGAAGCTGGTGGCCCGGTCCCGGCTGGCGAAGTCGATGGATTCGCCGATGGCCTCCCCGCCCATGCGCATGCCGGCCAGCGGCGTGAACATCAGGAACACGGCCCGGTCCAGGCCCAGCTCGCGGGCCAGCTTGTAGCTGGCGGCGGCCTGGGCCGGCCGCTCCCCGGGCAGGCCCATCAGGAAGTAGCCCAACGTGCCGATGCCGGCGTCACGGACCATGGCGATCCGCTCCCGCAGCAGGGCGTCGTCGAGCTTCTTGCCCAGCAGGTCGTTGCGGATGCGGGCGTCGGCGGCCTCGATGCCCAGGCGGAGCTGGTAGCAGCCGGCCGACCGCACCAGGTCCAGCTTGTCGGCGGTGATGTGGTCGACGCGGGAGTAGGCCGAGAACGGCAGGCGCTCGTGCATGCCGAGCGCCCGGTACTCGTCGCAGAAGGCTTCCAGCCATGGCTGCGACAGCAGGAAGTTCTGGTCGTAGAACATCAGGTGCCGCAGCCCGTGGCGGTGGTGGCGCTCCCACTGCCAGGCGCAGTGCCGGGCGGTGCGCCGCGGATCACCAGCCCGGACGAAGGGACCGCAGCCGGCCAGGCGGTCGGCGACCGCCGGGGACGAACAGAAGGCGCAGCGGTAGGGGCAGCCCCGCACGCCGATCATGGGCAGGAAGCCGCAGTGCCAGATGGCGCGCGGGTGCTGCTGCCACAGCGTCCAGTCGTGAAACGGCAGGGCGTCGAGCCGGGCGGGGGAGGGCAGCGGAGCCAGCTCGGTCTCCACGACCCGGTCGCCCTCGGCCCAGGCCAGGGAGGGCACGGTGCGGAGGTCTTCGCCGGACTCGAGCGCATCGAGGAGCTGGACGATGGTGAGATCGGCCTCCCCGACGACGGCGAGGTCCACCCACGGCTGGCGGACCAGGCGGTGGGTGTCGAGGGTGGCGTGGTGGCCACCCATCGCGATGATCGCCCGGGGGCGCAGGGCGCGGACCGCCTCGGCGACCCGGCGGGCGTGGGGCATCCGCGGGGAGAAGGTCGAGATGCCCACCAGGTCGGGCTTCATCGCGGCGATGCGCCGGGCGAGGTGGTCGCGCCAGGTGTCCCAGCAGAAGCTGAAATCGACGTACTCGGCCTGGTGGCGTCCGGTGGCGGCGACGGCGCTGGCCACCGCGATGGTGCCGAGGTGGAAGAACTCGAGGTCCTGCTCGATGCAGGGGTTGACGAACAGGGCGCGCACGGTGTCCGGGGCTCGATGTCCGGGGCTCGATGTTGCCGCGGGAGTTATCGTGCCGGGGGGCGGCCCCGGAGCGGGGGCTGCGGTCGACGGTCGCATCACGCGGGGACGGCCGGTCGTCGACCAGGACGCCATGGGTGAGGAAGCCGACATGGGTGAATGGGAACAGCGCTACCAGCAGGGACGGACACCCTGGGACCGGGGGCTGCCCGATCCGCTGCTCGTCGACGCCGTGCGCGCCGGCCTCCTGCCGATGGGGCGGGCCCTGGAGGTCGGCTGCGGGACGGGGGTCAATGCCCGGTACCTGGCCGGCGAGGGCTGGGAGG
>RFKJ01000852.1 GCA_003694325.1 Deltaproteobacteria bacterium | reverse complement strand
TGGTCACGGGGCTGTCTCCTTGGGGGAAGGGTCGGCCGGCGCCGGGAGGAGGAGGGTAGCGCCGGCCGTGGGACCGCCCGTTCTTACGCGGGCTTGAGGGACTTGAGCTCCTTGAAGGGTCCGCGGCGGACCACCATCGCGGTGCCCGGGTCGATGTCGATGCACCAGCCATCGTCGGGGGCCTGGTCGCCGCCGGGCAGGGCGGTGACGAATCCGCCCAGCAGCGCGCCGTAGGTGCCGGACAGGTCGAGGTCGCCCAGCAGGCCCACCAGGGAGTCCGACAGCAGGAGCTGGAACAGCCCCTCGTGGACGGCGAGCGTCGCCTGGGCGCCGTCCGCACCGTCGGCTTCTCCCGGCACCGGCACGGCCAGGCTGCCGGTGGGCGCCGGCTCGTTGATCCCGATGCCCAGCCCGGCGCCGATGCCCTCGACGTCGGTGTGCAGGTCGGCGACGCTGGCCGCCAGCGAGGTGCCGAGCAGGTCGGTCTGGAAGGCCAGCGGCCCACCCACCTCGACGACGCCATACTGGTCGAGGAGGTACTCCAGCAGGAGGTCCGCCAGCGGCTCGACCACCCCGTTGATGGCGTCAACCACCAGCTCCAGCACGGTGCCGTCCAGCCCACCGAAGTCGAACTCGGCCGCGCCCAGGTCGAGGGAGGCCTGGCTGATGACCAGGCTCAGCATGTCGTCGGCGTCCAGGTCGAGCTGGACGAGGGCGTCGAGGGTGACCTGGTCGAAGCCGATGGAGATCGGCACGACCACCAGGCCGTCGAAGGCGTTGACCTCCAGCTCCAGGGAGACGTCGTCCACGAGGAGCTGGGCAGCGATCCCCGATTCGTCCGGAGACAGCAGCACCACCGTCGGCTGGTGGGCCACCTCCAGGGGGTAGAAGTCGACGTAGTCGGTGTCGACCGTCGGGATCGCGTCCATGATCTGCGTGTCCCAGCCGCTGGCGTCGATGACCGCGCCCAGCGTCTCGCCGAGGCGATCCAGGCCGGTCGTCGTCAGCCGGGCGGTGGCCGCTCCCGGCCAGTTCAGCAGCGGGTCGTGACCGCTGAACACCGGCACCCGGACCCGCTGGCGCTGCTCGCCCAGGGTCGCCTCCACCTCGATCATCCGGTAGTCCAGGCCGTCCATCGGCAGGCTGACCTCGAAGGTGCCGCCCTCTCCGAACTGCACCGGCTCGCCGTCGACCTGCAGCTTCGCGCCCGCCGGGGACACGCGGCCGGCGACGATGGCCGCCTCGTCGCCCAGGAACACGCCGTACTCGGGGGAGGTCAGCTCCAGCTCGAGGTCGAGGGTGGACATGCCGTAGTCGGGGCGGCTGCACCCGAGGATGGTCGAGGCAAGCAGGAAGGAGGGCGCGATCATGGCACAGCTCCGGTGGGGAGGCGGGACCGGACGGATGGAGATGGGCGAATCATAGCGCAACCCGTCCGCGTCGAGGCAGCGAAGGGACGCGCGGAAGGCTACCCTTCCGCCGATGATTCCCCTCCTCCTCACCACGATGCTCGCCTGCGGCGGCCCCGGCGACGACACCGGCGGCGGTCCGCCCCGCCCCCTCCGCCCCATCGAGTCGGAGTTCGACCCGCCGGACACGGTCGTCGTCATCGTCGTCGACACGCTCGCCCGCCGCATGCTGACCCCCTGGCAGCCCGACGGCTGGGACACCTCCCCCAACCTCGCCGCCCTGTTCGACGACGCCACCCTCCTGCCCGACACCCAGGCCACCCGGGGCCTGACCAGCGTCGCCGTCAGCAGCATCGCCAGCGGCACCTACCCCCGGATCCACGGGGTCCGCGACAACCGTGACTGGAAGAGCCCCTGGAACCCCATCCTCTCCGAGATGTTCCAGGAGCACGGCTACACCACCCTCGGCTACGCCTCCAACACCTGCCAGTTCATCGACCGGGGCATCGACGAGCGGTTCTGTACCTGGTCGTGGGAGACCGACGACTACGACAGCCAGGCCGGCCGCGACCAGGCGCTGATCACCCGCCTGTCCGACAGCCTGCGCAGCCACCCCGCCGACGAGAAGCTGTTCATCTGGCTGCACCTGATCAATCCCCACGACCCCTTCGTGGCCGAGCCGCAGTGGTACGACGAGTTCCACCCCGACGTCTACGACGGGCCGCTGGTCCCCAGCAACACCGACCTCCTCGACCAGTGGATCCTCGAGGGGCGCGAGCTCACCGAGGAGGACAAGCGGCACCTCGACGCGGTCTACGCCAGCCAGATCAAGGAGCTGGATCGCCAGCTCGGCGACCTGTTCGCCACCCTGCAGGAGGTGGGACGCTGGGACGACGGCGTGATCCTGTTCACCGCCGACCACGGCGAGGAGCTGGGGGAGCACAACAACTACTTCTTCCACGGCTGCTCGGTCTACCAGCAGACCCTCCAGGTCGTGTCGGCGATCCGGGCGCCGGGCCGCCTGCCC
The DNA here is from genome assembly GCA_003694325.1 of Deltaproteobacteria bacterium. Classification (GTDB taxonomy): domain Bacteria; phylum Myxococcota_A; class UBA796; order UBA796; family UBA2385; genus J125. Next base: position 10,094 of record RFKJ01000852.1, on the reverse strand, counting down.
CGGGGCGTCCGGTTCGACACCACCATCAGCGCCACCGACCTGGCCCCGACCCTGTCCCGCATCACCGGCATCGGCTGGGAGGGCTACCGCGACGGCGAGGATCTCACCGACGACATCCTGGCCGGGGCCATCACCCCGCACCCGGCCTACTTCGAGCGGGGCCTCGGCACCGCCGGGGTCGTCTCCGACCACCACCGCTACCTGCTCGACATCAACGAGGGCACCGACGAGTGCAAGCCCTACGAGATCGGCGGGCGGTTCGTCAACGACTACGAGGAGCTGTACGACCAGGACCTCGATCCCGGTGAACAGACGAACCTCGCCGGCGACGACCCCGACACTCTCGCGGCCCTGCGCGACCTGACCTGCACCTGGGTCACCAGCGACGTGTGGTACTCGCCCAGCGCCGACCGGACCCACCCGATGGTCACCACCTGCGAGGACGTCCTCGGCATCGTCGAGCCGGACGCCGCATCGAGCGGCTGCGCCACCGCGCCCGGGCGGCGCGCCCCCTGGGCGCCGCTGCTGGCGGCCCTCGGCCTGCTGGCGACGACCCGCCGCCGGCCGAGGCCCCGGGTGCCGGAGCCGCCGCTCAGTCCGTCGACGCCGGCCGGCTCAGCGATTCCAGGCTGGCCTCGACGATGGGCTTGACGCTGTAGGCGCTCACCAGCGCGGTGTGCGCGCCGCCCTGCAGCCGCACGGCCCGCCGGCCATCCTCCTCGGGGCCCAGGACGTACCCCCCCGACCCGTCCTCTCCGTCCACGGTCCACGACACCGTCAGCTCCGCCTCCGGCGCGGCGCCCGGGTCGTCGGGCAGGGCCACCAGCCGCAGGCCGACGACCTTCCCCAGCAGGTCGCGGACCGCCTCCTGGTCCACGGTCCGGTCGCCGGACAACGCCGGTGCGACCCAGGTCTCGCCCACCCGCTGGAGCCGGATCCCGCCCTCCTGGCCGGTGATCGCCAGCGACTCGATGTCGTCGGCGGAGACATCCACGAGCTGGGGATCGGTGTAGCTCCGCGGCTCGGCACCGATCGACCACTGGGAGACGCCCCGGAGCCGGTACACCGCGTCGTCGCCGACCCGCCGCACCGTGGCCGCCCGCCCGGTCCCGGGACCGACCAGCAGCTCCACGGTGCCGGCCTCCCCCGACAGCTCCACCCGGCGGGCGAAGTCGTCGTCGGCCACCTTCAACGAGGCCCAGGCGGTCTCCGACTCGGCCAGCGGGTTGCTGACCCGGGCGTCGACGAAGGCATCGAGCACCCGGGCCACCTTGTCCTCGTCGGCCGGGTAGCCGCCGGCGCTGTCGATGTGCCACCCGTCCGGCTCCTTCTGGAGCACGAGCGGATCGTCCTCGTCCCGGGACCCATCCCAGATCCGGATGGTGGAGATCGACTCGCGGGGCAGATCGACGAGCGGGACGGTGGTCGCCCCGTCGTCGTCTCCCGGCCACCACGCCACCGTCGCCAGCGCCGACTGGCCGACCGCCAGGCCGGCGAGCACCAGGTTGAGCCGCTTCATGCCACACCTCCCGCCCGGGTCTTCAGTGCGGGCAACGGCCTGTGCGAGTGACTGCGGCGACGCCCGATCCACCCCACGACGACCAGCCCGACGAGGGACACCAGGTAGTTGCCGATCTCCCACCGGCGCCGGTCGGCATCCGAGAGCGGCACCAGCGTCCGGGCGAAGCTGCCGGGGCGGCGGATCTGCAACAGGTCGGTGTCCTCGACGGACCAGTCCACCAGGTTGGCCAGCATCCCCAGGTTGGACTTGTGGACGTCGCCAGCCATGTCCTGGGCGACCTGCATCATCAGGTCGCTCACCACCTCGGCCGAGCCCAGGACGGTCAGCCGCGCGCCATCCAGGGCCCGGTCGAGGGTCGCCTCGACGGCCCGGTCATCCTGCCCCAGCGTGGGGGGCTGCTCGCCGGCGAAGGTGCTGGGCAGCGGCCCGGTCAGGCTCACCGCCACCACCCGCGCCGACTGCTCGCCGTCCGGACCGAAGCCGGTCTCCGGCCACTTGTGGAAGTCCGGCTGGATGTCGGTCTGCAACCACGTCCCGTCGCTGGTCGTCAGCAGGGGCTCGGCCCGGACCCCCTCGGGCAGCTCGTCGGCGATCGCCAGGGGACTGGCCCAGGGCATGGTCACGTTCGGCAGGCTGCTGAATACCGGGTTGCTCCGGTCGAAACCCCGGCCCGCCCGGATGTCCGGGAAGAAGGGGTAGGGCAGCATCCGGACCGTGTTGACCACGAAGGGGCCGCGCCGCTCCTGCACCGGGACCGGGAAGGCGGCGTTCTGGGGATCGGCCACCAGGCCGTCGCCGACGTGGACGCCCCACGCATCGAGCATCTCGGCGAGATCCCCGGCGTTCTTCTCCACCTCCAGGCCATCGCGCCCCACCTCGACCCGGTATCCGCCGGCCAGGGCGATCACCGCCCCGCCACGCATCAGGTACTGGTCGAGGGCGAACCGGGTGGCCTCGTCCATCTCGCCGGTCTTGCCGACGATCAGCACGTCGACATCGGAGGGGATCTCCCCGGTGGTCAGGTCCACCCGCCGCACCTCGTACTCGTCGGCGAGGCGACGCTCGAGGATCTGGTAGTCCGGCTGGGGGGTCGGGGGCTGGAACTGCGGAGGCAGGTTGGGGTTCCGGGGAGGAGCCTCCGGCGTCTCCGTGAAGATCGCCACCGTCTTGAGCTGTCCCGGCGAGATGCGGCGCACGGCGGCGTCGACCCGACGGCGAAGCTCGCCCTTGTCACCGCCGGCCACGATCCGCTCGATCTGGTCGCCCGCCTCGATGACGAGCTGGGCGTAGAACCGCTCCTGCCCGAACAGGTCGGCCGCCATGGGCTGGATGCCCTTGTCCTCGAACAACCGCCGCATCGAGTCGGGGTCGAGTCCCGGGTGCTCCTCCACCAGCTCCAGGCCGGCCTCGTGCAGTTCCTCGGCCACCGACCGCAGGTCGTCGACCGCGTCCTGGAAGGCCGCCGGGGTGCTGTCCGGGGTGGTGTAGAGGGTCGCCCGGCTCCCCGCCGGCAACCGGGCGACCAGGCTCTCGGTGCTGGCGAAGTCCTGGCTGGCGCGACGGATGGCCCGGGTCAGGTCGTACTCCAGGTTGCGCAGGCGCACCTGCAGGCCGCGGGTCGCCGAGCCCTGGACCTCGATGAGATCGTCGAAGCCGAGGACCTGGGCCTGGTCGCCGTACCGCACCAGGATGTGGAAGAAGGCGTTGACCACCGACTGGCTGTTCCGGTCGGAGACCGCCAGGGGCACGCTGCGGATGCCGTAGGACTGCCCGATCTCCTCCTCGAGATCCGGGTCGGCGCTGGGGTCGGCGAACCGGATGTGGACCCGGCCATCGCCCAGGGCCTCGTACTCCAGGAGCAGGTCCTTGATCTGCGGGACCAGGGGCGCGAGCAGCGGGTGGGTCCGATCCGAGAAGTACCCGTCGATGTAGAGCGGCTCGGTGAGCTGGGCCAGCGTGCGCTCGGTCGCCTCCGACAGGCTGTACTCGCCGGCCCGGGTCATGTCGATGCGCAGGCCGTGGATGGGCGCCAGCCAGGCGTGGAGGGCCAGGGCGTTGACCGCCACGAGCGCTGCGTTCACCAGGCGCGCCCGACGCCGGCGCCGGCCGCTCTCGGCCCCGGCGTCCAGCCGCGGCAGCTCCAGGAAGTGCACGTTGAGGACGAGGAAGAACGCCGCCAGGCTGGCGTAGTAGGCGAGGTCCCGGACGTCGATGACCCCACGGGCGATGCTCTCGAACCGGCTGCCGGTCCCGATGGCGCGGAGGATCTCGGCGGCGCGATCACCGAACAGGCCGGTGAACGCCGGGTGCCCGACCAGGTAGAAGACGCCGCCCACCACCATGGTGCCCATCAGGGCCACCACCGGGTTGGCCGTGCGCGCCGAGATGCACAACCCCATGGACAGGTAGGCCGCGCCGAGCAGCAGCGCCCCCAGGTAGCCGCCCACGACGGGCCCCCAGTCCAGGTCCCCGAGCAGCGACACCGTCAACGGCAGCGACAGGGTCAGCGCCAGCCCCAACGCGATGAGCGCCACTCCGGCGAGGAACTTGCCGAGGACCAGGTCGGTGGTCCGCAGGGGCAGGGTGAGGAGCACCTCCAGGGTGCCGCGGGCGCGCTCCTCGGCCCACTGGCGCATGGTGATCGCGCTCACCAGGAGGATGAGCAGCACCGGCATCCACTCGAAGAGCGGCCGGACGTCGGCGAGGTTGCGCGCGAAGAACTCGCTGAGCGTGAAGAAGCCCAGCATGGTGGCGCAGAGGAAGGCCCCCAGGAACAGGAAGGCGACCGGCGACTGGAACCAGGCCCGCAGCTCCTTGCGGGCCACCATCAGGACGTTGCTCATGGCGACACCTCCCGCCGCGCCTGGCGATCCTGCAGCTCCTTGAACACCTGCTCGAGGCTGCGGGACCGCGGTCCGACCGCCCCCAGCTCCCAGCCGGCCCGGGCGGCCACCTTGGCGACCTCGACCGAGGCGCGGGACGGATCGGCGCATTGCAGGCGCCACAGGTCGAAGCCCGGCAACCGGGGATCGGGCCCCAGCCTCCGTGCCCGGCCCAGCGGTGCCAGCCGGGCGGCCACGTCATCCACGCCCCGGGCCACCGACAGCTCGACGGCGTCGCTGCGGGTCAGCTCCGACAGCGAGGCGTCCGCCACGAGGCGTCCCCCCATCAGCACCAGCACCCGGTCGCAGACCGCCTCGATCTCCTGGAGGATGTGGGTGGAGAGGAGGACCGTCGCGTCCTGGGACAGGGTCCGCAGCAGGTTGCGGATCCCCTGGATCTGGGTCGGATCCAGGCCGGTCGTCGGCTCGTCGAGGATGAGGACCGCGGGGTCGTGGAGGATGGCCTGGGCCAGCCCGACACGCTGGCGGTAGCCCTTCGACAACGTGCCGATGGGCTGGAGCACCCGGTCGTCGAGCCCGGTCCGGGCCACCGCCCGGGCCACCGCCTGCTCGGCGGATGCCCCGCGCAGCCCCCGGAACCCGGCCATCATCCACAGGTAGTCCTGGACGAGCATCTCCGGGTACAGGGGCGCGACCTCCGGCAGGTAGCCGACCCGCTCCTGGACCCGACGGCGGTCGGTGACCACGTCGTGCCCGTCCACCGTCACCCGGCCGCTGCTCGGCTCGAGAAAGCCGGTGAGGATCTTCATCATGGTCGTCTTGCCGGCCCCGTTGGGCCCCAGCAGGCCGACGACCTCTCCCTGCTCGATCCGCGCCGAGATGCCGTCGAGGGCAACCGCGTCGCCGTACCGCCGCGTGAGACTGTCGATCTCGATCACCACGAACTCCCGGAGCTGGTCCGCCCCGGCCGCCGGCCGGGGGGCGGAAGTTGTCGCGACCCGTCTCGTTCATCACCGGGGCCCGCCCCGCAAGCCCCCCGGGCACGCAGTTGTGGTGGATGCGGCGTGCAGGCCTCGTGCACGAGCAGGGCAGGGGCTCTCCCGCGCTCCCCTGCCCCCCCGGGGCCGACCGCGCCTCAGCCCCGGTCGGCCGCCTGGCGTCGGCGTCGCATCTCCAGGCGAATCTGCCGGCGCATCCCGGCCTGTTCCGCCCGGCGCCGGGCCTCGGGGTCGTCCCCCGGGTCGAATGGAGCGATGGGTCGGGGGTGCCCCTCGTCGTCCAGGGCCACGAAGGTCGTGTATGCCGAGCAGCAGTGCTCGCGCCGCCCGGTGATCGGGTCCTCGGCCTCGATCCGGACCCCGATCTCCATCGAGCTGCGCCAGGCCATGTTCACCTGGCTGCGCAGGATGACGATCATCCCCTGCTTGACCGCGGCCATGAAGTGAAGCTGGTCGATGCTGGCGGTGACCACCGGCCCCTGGCTGTAGCGCTGGGCGCTGACCGCCGCGCAGATGTCGATCCACGCGGCGATCTGGCCGCCGAACACCGTGCCGTGGTTGTTGGTGTGGGTCGGCAGGACGATCTGGGTCATCTCGACCCGGGTGTCGCGCGGACTCAGGACCGGACGGCTCATGGCGTCATCCGAGAGGGGTGGGACGGGGCTCGACGACCCGCCGAGCGGTGACGGCGACCGGGCCACGCCACGGCGCACCCGCCGGCCGGGGGGGCGATGCCTAACCGCCGGCCGACCCGGAGCCGCCGGCCATGCCGAAATCGTAGCCCGGGTAGGCCCGCCACATGCAGCGTCCCCGCTCGTCCCGGAAGGTGAACCCCGCGATCCGCCCGCACGGGTCCACGATCACCCGCACCTGGCCGTCTTCGGTGGTGCGCCGCGCGGCGTAGGCGGTGGCGTTGGGCGTGGCGGGCACGAACTGGACGGCAGCGACGGTGTCCTCCGCGAACGTGTCGGCACGGATGCGTGGGTCGGTGCCGGGCCTGTCGGTGCCGTTCATGACTGCTCCCTGGCAGGAACCCCATGATCCCACGACACCGCCGATGACAAAGTGAACTATGGGACGCCCCGAAGGGACAACACCCAAGTGCTTGATTTTGCACAGCAACACCGGGTCGCCCACCGGGCCCTCCGCCGGTGGGCCTCGGGGCGCCGCGGTCCGGTCCCGCCCCCCCGGCTCGGGGGGCGCCGGTGGCCGATGCCTCAGCGGACCGGGCGCAGCTCGTCGTACCCCCAGATGTCGAGGTAGCCCTTCCACACCCCCTCGCAGACGTGCCCCAGGCGACAGACCCGGCAGGGAGGCGGCCGGTCCTTGAGATCCTGCCGCTTCCGGTCCTGCCAGTTGAACCGGGCGCGCTGCTCGGCGGCGTCGTAGGCCACGACGGTCGATGGAAACCGCCGTCCCCGCTCCTGCCCCGGCGGCACCTGTCCCGGTGGCATCACGTCGCCGCCCCCGGACCGGATCGAGCAGGCCGTCGACAGGTCCCGGTACTCGCCCATGTACCGGCGCAGCAGCGCTTCGCTGTTGCGAAGCGTCCGCGGCAGCACGCAGAGCGGCACCCCCCCGAACGTGAAGGTCCGCTTGAAGTGGTGCTCGTTGAGGAGGATCGCCTTGACCAGGATCGGCGTGACGTCGGCGTAGCGAGGGGTCAGCTCGGCGTCCCCCTCGGCGTAGCCCTCGGGCCGGATGAAGTTGACCCGGAGATCGGCCAGGCCCAGCCGCCGGTAGAAGAACTGCATCATCTTCGGCAGGTGGGGAGCGTTCCAGCCGTTGAGCACGATGTTGACGGACAAACCGTCACGCAGCGCGCCCTCGGTGTCCTGCTTGTGCTTGAGGTAGCGCAGGGCCGCCACCTTCTTCTCGAAGTTGCCGGGGACCCGGGTCAGGCGGTCCTCCAGCTCGGCGGTGTGGCCGTGCATGGACACGGTGATCCGGGTCAACCCGGCATCCAGCAGCGCGTCGGCGAAGTGACGCAGCCGCAGCTTGGTGGCGTTGGTGGCGATGGCGATGCGGGTGAAGCCGAGGCTTCGGGCATAGGCCACCGAGTCGACGATCCGCGGGTAGGTGGTCGGCTCGCCCCCCAGGAAGCCCACGCTGCGGTAGCCGTCGGCGTACCACCGCTCCAGCTCGCGCTGCATCTGGCCGAAGTCCATGTAGGAGCGGTCTTCGCGCTTGGGCAGCCCGTCGATGCAGAACACGCAGCGGTTGTTGCAGGCCTTGCCGATGTTGATCTCGACGTTCTTGCGGTCGTCGCGATCGGGGTTCTCGGGCTGGTTGCCCGGGCGGGGCACGATCATCGGGGCAGAGGCGGACACAGCGGCAGCTTAGCGCGCCGGTGCCACCCGCCAACCATCAGGTCCCGGAGTCGAAGGGCCGCAGCGCCGCGGTCGACCAGTGGTCGAGGTAGGCGTCGTTGATCCCCATGCACACGTCCCGCCGGGCACAGCCGGCACACTCGGGGGCATGGACCCGCTTGCGGTCCGGGGCCCAGGAATAGATGCCGGTGAAGGCCACCTTGCCGGGGGCGGCCTGCCACTCGACGGTCACCCGCGGGTCCCAGTGCAGGTCGTTCGAGCAGGTCCAGTGGTCTCCGAGCAGGCACATCGGCACGCCGAAGAACCGGATCACCACCCCCGGTGCCCGGGCCGGGACCCGGGGGAGCACCTCGGCGAGGTGTTCGAGGCGCGGCGCAAGCTCGGCGTAGCGGTCGTGGCCGCCGCCCTCGGCCGTCAGGTTGCTGACCACGACGAGTTCCACGCCCCGTTCGGCCAGCATCGCCACGGTATCGGGGAGGTGGTCGAGGTTGTGCCGGGTGATGACCGTGTTGGCGAACCGCCGCAGGTGGGGAGCCATGCGCCGGGCGTGGGCCATGGCGGCGCTGACCCGCTCGAAGCTGCCCGCCTTGCCGGCCATCCGGTCGTGGACCGCCGCGTCGGGGCCGTGGACGCTGAACAGCACCTCGTCCAGGTGCGGCAGCGCCCGGCGGGCGAAGTCCTCGCGGGCCAGCATGGTGCCGATGGTCCCGATGCTGGTGCGCATGCCGAGCTTGCGGGCCAGCATGAGCACCTCGACGAACCGGGGATGGATCGTCGGCTCCCCGCCGGTGAAGTGGACCGCCCGGATCCCCCGCGCCGCGTGCATGCGCAACACCCGGGCCACCCGGCCCCAGGTCACCGGGAACCGGTGGAACCGCTGCATCCGGTGGGCCTCGCTGCAGAACAGGCAGCGCTCCCCGCAGAAGTAGGTCAGGTGCAGCTCCAGCCGCTCCATGATCCGGCCGCCGGGGCCGATCCACGGCGTCGCCCCCTCGGCCAGCCCCAGCTCGGTGACCTGGGTGGCCGACGGTGAGAATCCCGGCGGCGCCCCTCCCCTCACCCCGCCTCCGGGCAGGCGCCGCCGACCGGGGCGTGGGCGGCGGCCGGATCCCCGGCCCCCGCGATGGCGACCAGCAGGCAGGAGGTGGGCAGCACGGTGGCATCTCCGGGGTCCGGGCGGAACATAAGGCGCTCGAACGGAACCGGGGGCACCCTCGAAGGACGGCCCGCTCGCCGGAGCCGACGCCCGGTCAACTCCCCCTCCGCCGGCGACGACGCCGCGCCGCGATCCAGGCCGGCACCAGCCCCCGCACGAACCCGGTCAACGCCGCGTCGGCGGCCAGCGTGCTCTCCCAGACCCGCGGTTCCAGGGTCTCGGCGAGCATGGCGTTGATGGCGGCGGCCCGCTGGCGGAGCCGGGCGACACTGGGAGGAGCATCGAGGCTGCCCACCCGGGTGCGCCCCCGCAGCCCGTCGAGCTGCCCCGACAGCCCCACGTTGCTCGGGTGGATGCTGCCGTCGGAATCGACGACCAGGCCCGTGTTGAAGAACGGGGTCGGCGCCCAGGTGAACAGGTTGCGCACGTACAGCCGGCGCCCGGCGGCCCACCGGGCGCGGACCTCGTCGGCGATGTGCGACAGCCCCTCCCGAAGCGAGGCGAGCTGGTCCGGCCGCCATGGCAGGAAGTAGCCGGGCAGGAAGTTGAACCGCGAAAACCCGAGCTCCAGGAGGTGGTGGAAGTTGGCCGCGGCGTGCCGGGCCGCCGACGGAGCGATGGTCTGGGTGACGACCACCCGGGGCGTCCGCCGCAGCGCCGGCAGCAGGGAGTGCAGGTGATCGTAGCTGTCGGCGACCCCGGGCAGGGCGCGGCGCAGCCGGCGGTGGTCCCGCGGCCGCCCGTCCATCGACACCGTCAGGACGAGCTTGGGGTTCCGGGCCACCAGTTCCAGCCAATCGGCGTCGAGGCCCAGGCCATTGGTCGACAGGGTCACCCGTCGGATCTCCGGGCGCGCCACCGCGGCTTCGATGGCCGCCCGCACCACGTCGGGGACCAGCAACGGCTCGCCGCCAAACAGCTTGACGTCACCCGGCCGGCCGGCGTCGCAGTAGCGGTCGGCGAACAGGGTCACGGCCCGCCTGGCCTGGTCGACATCGAGGGAGGGCCAGCCGTCCTTGGCGGTCGGGCAGTAGGCGCACCGCAGGTTGCAGGCGCGGGTGACGGTGAGCACCATCGACGCCGGCAGGGTCGTCGGCCGCGGCAGGGCGCGGGCCGCCCGCCCCGGATCGCGGCCGGTCGGCGGGTCGACGTCCCCTACCACTGCCCGTGGCTGCCGTGGCTGCCGTGGCTGCCGTGTGAGCCGTGGCTGCCGTGGCTGCCGTGCGAACCGTGGCTGCCGTGGCT
>RFKJ01000851.1 GCA_003694325.1 Deltaproteobacteria bacterium | reverse complement strand
GTCGAGCGGGCCTTCGGCGATCGACCGCTGCGCTTCGTCCAGGAGGCCGCCCGCCTGCCCATGGAGATGGTGCCTCCGACGCCGGGCAAGCTCTGGGAGAAGCGCAGCTTCCTCGCCCAGGGGCTGAAGGTCGGCCTGAAGCATCGCCGCCGGGGTCCGATCACCGAGGTCGTCGAGGAGCCGCGACTCACGCGCCTGCCGATGCTGCACGCCCACAAGGACGACGGCGGGGCGTTCATCACGCTGCCGCTGGTCTACACCGAGCACCCCGACCACGGCGGCCACAACCTCGGCATGTACCGGATCCAGCGGTATGACGACCGCACCACCGGCATCCACTGGCAGATCGGCAAGGGCGGGGGCTTCCACCACCACGTCGCCGAGCAGCGCGGCGAGGCCCTGCCGGTCACCGTCTTCGTGGGAGGGCCCCCGGCGCTCATCCTGTCGGCCATCGCGCCGCTGCCGGAAAACGTCCCCGAGCTCTTGCTGGCCAGCCTGCTGCTGGGCGAGAGGCTGGCCCGCGTCGACAACCCGGTCGGCCCCCACCCGCTCATCGCCGACGCCGAGCTGGCGATCATCGGCAAGGTGCCCCCGGGGGTGCGCCGACCCGAGGGCCCCTTCGGCGACCACTACGGCTACTACAGCCTCACCCACGACTTCCCGGTGATCGAGGTCGACGCCGTCTGCCGTCGCCGGGACGCCATCTGGCCGGCGACGGTCGTGGCCAAGCCCCGGCAGGAGGACTTCTACATCGGCGACTATCTCCAGGAGCTGCTCTCGCCGCTGTTCCCGGTGGTGATGCCCGGCGTCCGGGACCTGTGGTCCTACGGCGAGACCGGCTTCCACAGCCTGGGAGCGGCGGTGGTCCAGGACCGCTTCGGTCGGGAAGCGATGCAGCACGCTTTCCGGATCCTCGGCGAGGGGCAGCTCTCCCTGACCAAGTTCCTGCTGGTCACCGATACGCCCCAGGATCTGCGGGACTTCAAGTCGCTGCTGGCGCACGTCCTGGCCCGGTTCCGCCCCGAGACCGACCTGTACGTCTTCGGTCGGCTCAGCCTGGACACCCTGGACTACACCGGTCCGGCGCTGAACCAGGGCAGTCGGGGCGTGATGCTCGGCGTCGGCGACCCGGTCCGCGACTGCCCCGGGCAGTTCCGGGGAGACCTGCCCGTGGGCATCGACGCCGCCGAAGCCTTCGTGCCGGGCTGCCTGGTGCTGTCGGGCCCCTCCCACGACGACGAACCCGATCTCGCCCGGCGGCTGGTCGACCACGGCGACGCGCTCTCGGCCTGGCCGCTGATCGTGCTGGTCGACGACGCCCGCCGTACCTGCGCCGACCCCACCCGCTTCCTGTGGACCGTGTTCACCCGCTTCGAACCGGCCAGCGACATCTTCGCCCGCCAGCGGATCGTCCACAACCACATCGTGCGCGAGGGCCCCATCGTCATCGACGCCCGAATGAAGGCCCGCTACCCCGCCGAGCTGTTCTGCGACCCGGACACCAAGGCGCGGGTGGATGCCCGCTGGAACGAGTACTTCCCCGACGGCGGCGTGGTGATGGGCGACGGCGATTGGGAGGCCGGGGCCGGGTGACGTCGCGGCACCGAGCGGCCGGCACCGACGCCGACGCCGACGCCGACCGCCTCCGCTCCTTGTCCGACCCGCGCTCCCGCTGTCGGTGCTGGCCCTCACCGCCACGCACTTCGCGCCCGACGAACGAGATCTCGACGCCTTCCGGCAGGCAAAGCGGCGGCGCCGGGGGACCGTTCCCCGTCAGTCCGAGTCGCCCCCTGCCGCGCCGGCGGCCTCCGCCGCCGGTGGCCCCTGGATGTAGGCCCGCAGGGGAGCGGTGCGGTCACCCTTGGACAGGGACGCCAGCCGGTCGGGGAAGGGAATGCCGGGATCGGCGTGCACGATGCGCTCCAGGATCAGCGGGCCGACGGCTTCGTTGGCGATCAGCGGCCCGACGTTGCCGACGACCGCGTCGTGCATCCAGGCCTCCGTCATGTAGGCGAACAGGTAGTTCTGGCTGTAGGCCGGGTACAGCCAGACGATGCTGGAGATGAGCGCCGGGTCGTAGACGAACCCGCGGCCGTCGGTCGGCGGCAGCGGCATGCCCGTGAGGTGGGCCCGCGCCTCCGCGGCGTACCGCTGGATGCCCTGGAGGTCCTTGGGGTCTTCGTAGAGCCGGCGTTCCACCAGGGTCTGGACGATGCTGTCGGTGATCCAGCCGGCCATGTGGCGGGCCCGCCAATTCGCCAGCGCCCGGGCCCGCGCCGGGTCCATCTCCGGCACGTAGCGAGCCGAGAATTCCGGCTCGTACACGATGCGCTCGAAGAACTGGGCGAAGCCCTCCGACCAGGGCGGCGGCAGGTCCCACAGCACCGGGCTGGCGACCGCCGCCTCCGGCAGGTTGTTCCACCAGACGGCGTGCCCGCCCTCGTGGGCGAGTGCCTCGTACTGCCACACCGACCAGCGCTGGTCCTGGCTCATCACGATGGCGATGTTGCCCGGCGGCCGGATGGCGAAGCCGTAGACCCCCGCGCGAGTGTAGCGACGGGGCCCGGAGTAGACCTGCCACCCCCGGGTGGAGATCCCCATGTCCTGGAACGCGGTGCGGACGCGCTCTTCGGCCAGGTCGGTGTCGAACCGCAGGTCCGCTTCGTCCCGGCCCTGCTCCATGCCGGCCCGGCGGCGCAGCAGCGGCACGTTGGCGAACTCCAGCGGCAGGCCGAGGGCGGCCGCTTCGGCCTCCAGCCGGTCGTGGACCGCGGCATCGACGGGCTGGACGATGGGCTGCAGGTCGTTGATGATCCGGTCGACGTCGTCGGCGTCCAGGCCCTGGCTGGCCAGCGACAGTTCCCAGTAGTTCGGGTAGCCCGCCGCCTGGGCCACCGTGTTGCGCAGGCCGACCAGGGCCAGCAGGTCGGCTCCGACGCTCGCCATCTGCTGGTCGACGTACTCGCGGGCGAGGTCCCGGCGCAGTTCCAGGGAGAGGTCGTCGGCCGCCCTGGACACCTCGACCCAGGAACCCGACAGCGGGATGACGACCTCGCCGTCGGGAGACATCCACGAGGCCTCCTGGGCCCGCGCCTCCTCCAGGCGACCGATGAGGCGCGTCTCCTCGGCCTTCTGCTCCTCGGTCCAGGCCCGGGTGACGATCATCTGGCGCCAGTAGGCGTCGGCCTTGGTGCGTTCGAGGCTGCCCTCCGGCGCCCGGCGCGACTTCTCGATGGTCTCGATCACCTCCGGGTCGCGGAAGAAGGCCACCCGGGCCGCCTCCGCTTCGGCGAGCCGACGGCGGGCCTCGCCGTTGCGGATGTTGCGGGCGGTGTCCCGGTCGGCGATGGCGATGCGGACCGCAAGCTCGGTGTACCGCTTGTCGAGTCGGGCCAGCGGGTCGGCGTTGACGGTGCAGCCGGGTGCCAGCCCGGCCGACACCGACAGCCCCACCCAGAGACCGACGAGGCTCCAGCGACCGGAGCGGGAAGGCGAGGAGGCGGCGACGGGACCCATGGCAACTCCTGACATGCACAGGCTATCGCCACGGGGCCGAAGCGCGTCCGGCAATCCCTTCCCAGGTGCGTCAACCAGCCCCATGGCACCGCGATCCTCCGCCGCGAAGCGCGCCGGTGGGCTCGCCGCCCTCACCCGGCCGTGCCGGCGCGATAGGCGATGGATGCGAGGATCCCATGACCCTGTGCCTGCTCCTGCTGACCCTGGCCTGCGGCGACAAGGACGAAGGTACCCGGCTGCAGATCGACGACGACGCCGATGGCTGGCTGGCCGAGGACGACTGCAACGACACCGACGCCTCGATCCATCCCGACGCCATCGAGACCTGCAACGGCGTCGACGACGACTGCGACGGCATCGTCGACGACAACCCGGCGGACGGGGAGCTGTGGTACCTCGACGGCGACGGCGACGGCTTCGGCGATCCCGCCGCCATCGACCAGGAGTGCGTCCAGCCGGCCGGCTACGTCGCCGACGACACCGACTGCGACGACGACGATCCCGCGGTGCATCCGGGCGCCGACGAGGTCTGCAACGACATCGACGACGACTGTGACACCGAGGTCGACGAGGACGCCATCGACGCGGCGCTGTGGCATCCCGACCGGGACGACGACGGCTACGGCGACCCCGCCGAGAGCGTCGCCGCCTGCACCCGCCCCGAGGGATACGTCGACGACGACACCGACTGCGACGATGGCGACGACGGCATCCACCCCGGCGCCGACGAGGTCTGCGACGACGTCGACCAGGACTGTGACACGGTCGTGGACGACGACGCCATCGACGGCACCACCTGGTACACCGACGCCGACGGCGACGGCTTCGGAGACCCCGCCACCGCCGAGATCCGCTGCGACGAGGGCGAGGGGCTGGTCGACGTGGCCGACGACTGTGACGACGGCGACGCCACCGTGTACCCCGACGCCCCGGAGCGCTGCGGCGATGGTCGGGTCAACGCCTGCGCGGCCACCCCCGACGACGCGGCCCTCGTCTGCGGCGGCTGGGGGGCCCCGGTGGAACCGGCCGACGCCACCAGCAGCGGAAGCGGCGATGGCGCCCTGGGCAGCACCCTGGCCCCCGCCGGCGACATCGACGGGGACGGGGACATCGACCTGCTGATCGGCGCGGTCGACGGCGGCACCGACGGGGCCGGGGCCGTCGCGGTGGTGCGGATGCCGGTGCCGGCCGGCGACCTGCTGGCCCGGGTGACCTGGATCGAGGGGGACGCGCCCCAGGCGGGCCTCGGCAGCGAGGTCGCGCCAGCCGGAGAGGTCGATGGCGACGGCCTGGACGACCTGCTCGTCGCCGCCCGCCGCGGCGACGGCGACGACGAGGGGATCATCTACCTGTTGCCGGGCATCGCCACCAGCCTGGACGACGCGCTGGCGACCTGGACCGGCGAGTCACCGGGGGACCTCGCCGGGGCCGAGGCCCTGGCGGTCGGCGGCGACATCACCGCCGACGGCTTCCCCGACTACGTGGTCGGCGCCCGCTACGGCTCCCTGGGCGGCACCCTGGCCGGCCAGGCCTACGTGATCAGCAGCGCGGCCCTCGGCCCCCACAGCCTGGACGAGGCCGAGGCCCGCCTGTACGCCACCAGCGCCTACGGGTTCGCGGCGGCGCGGGTCCTCTCCCCCGGCGACTTCGACGGCGACGGCATCGGCGACGTCGTGCTCGAGGGCACCGGCGACCTGGCCTGGATCGCCCTGGGACCGTTCCACGGCGACCTCGACGTCCAGGCCGACGCCGACCTGCGGATCACCGCCGCCGACGGCGGTGATCCCGGCGACTTCGCCGCGGCCGACGTCGATGGCGACGGCAGCCTCGACCTTGCCCTGAGCGTCCCCGCCGACAGCACCCTGGCCACCTACGGCGGTGCGGCCTGGCTGCTCACCGGCCCGTGGTCCGCCGACCGCGACGTCGCCGACGCCAGCCTGGTGGTGCAGTCCGACACCGCCTCCGAGCTGCTCGGGGGGGAGCTGGCCCTGGTCGATGACATCGACGGGGACGAGCAGCCCGACCTCGTGCTGGGGACGGGCAGCTCGATCATCGAGGACGACCACCTCGCGCTGCTCGGCGGGACCGGGCGGGCGCTGCTGATCTCCGGGGTGGGCAGCCGCAGCGGGACCATCCTGGCCGACGACGCCGACCTCGTCTTCGAGGGCACCGGCGGGTTCGGCATGGATCTCGCCGCCGTGGGAGATCTCGACCTGGACGGGCGGTCCGACCTCCTCATCGCCGACCCCGACGCCGGCGAGGTCTGGCTGTTCCAGTCCGACATCCGCTACTGAGCGGTCGGCGTGGCCTCGGCCGCCGGGCGCACCGCCGGCTGCGGGGAGCCGCCGCCGGCGGCCGTATCCACCCGCGCCGCCAGGGCATCCACCCGCCGGTCCAGGGCCTGCAACCGGGCGCCTGCCTCCGCGGGGTCCACCCGGCCGGACAGGTCGTAGGCAACCGCCCCGAACTCGAACTCCAGCTCCAGGGTCGCCTGGGCGTCCACCGCCCGAAAGGCATCCTCGAGGGCCTGGAACCGCTCGCGGTAGGTCGCCCGCAGGGCACGGGCGGCGGCGAGGCGATCGCCGGCGTCCAGGGCACGGCGGGCGGCGTCGATCCCCTCGTGGACCGCCACCACGCCGTCCGCCAGCTCCACCGGGGGAGGCGGTGGCGGCGGGGGTGGCGATGCGCCGTGGCAGGCCAGCCACAGCGCCACCGGCAGCGCCCCCCACACCCCGCTACCAGACCTCGCAGGCCGGCTCTCGGACCATGGCGTCTCCGGCCTGGCACGAGAAGGCCTGGTGGAAGGCCGGGAGGTTCGACAGCGGCCCGTTGACCCGGTAGCGAGGCGGCGAGTGGGGGTTGCTCGTCACCAGCAGCTTCTCCAGCTCCGGGCTCATCAGCGTGCACCAGCCCTGGGCGAAGGCGACGAAGAAGAGCTGGTCATCGGTCAACTCGGGCACCATCGGGTCGGCGCCGCCGGTGGCGGCCTCGTGGGCCTTGTAGGCGTTCCACGCCAGCTTCACGCCCCCCAGGTCGGCGATGTTCTCCCCCAGGGTCAGCTTGCCGTTGACGTGAAGACCATCCACCGCCTCGTAGCCGTCATACTGCTCCTCGACGCACCGGGCCCGCTCCTCGAACCGGGCGCTGACCTCCTCGCTCCACCACTCGGTCAACCGCCCGTCCTTGTCGAACTTGCGCCCCTCGTCGTCGAAGCCGTGGGTCAGCTCGTGGCCGATGACCATGCCGATGGCCCCGTAGTTCATGGCATCGGGGAAGGCGCGGTGGAAGAAGGGCGGCTGCAGGATGCCGGCCGGGAAGACCATCTCGTTCTCGACCGGGTTGTAGTAGGCGTTGACCATCGCCGGCGGCATGTACCACTCCGAGGGGTCGGCGGGCTGGCCGACCTTGGCGAGGTCCCGGGCCACGTGGAAGCGCCGCCCCGCCAGCACGTTGGCGGCGTAGGGCTGGACCGAGATCTCCATGGCCGAGGTGTCCATCCACTTGTCGGGGTAGCCGATCTTCTCGACCAGCGTGTCGGCCTTCTCCACCGCCTTGGCGCGGGTCTCGTCGTCCATCCACGCCAGGTCGGCGAGCCCGTTGCGGAACGCCTCCTCGATGTCGTGGACCATGGTCAGCGCCCGCTCCTTGCTGTCGCCGGCGAAGCGCCGGGCGACGTAGTGACGCCCCAGCGCCTCGCCGAGGAGGCCATTGGCGCTGTCCACGCACCGCTTCCAGCGTTCCTTGCGTTGGGGCTGGCCGATCACCTTCTGGCCGTAGAACTCGAACTGCAACTGTCCCCAGGCGTCCGGCAGGGCATCGGCCAGGGACGAGAGGGTGTGGGCCCGCAGCCAGGCGCGGACCACCGCCACGTCGGTGTCGGCCAGCAGCCCGTCCAGCGACCGATACCAGTCGAGGTTGTGCACGCTGACCGGGTAGTCGAGGGGCAGCCCGGCAGCCGACGCCCACGCCACGAGGTCCAGGTGGGCTCCCAGCTCGGGCAGCTCGTCGGCCGACACCGGGTTGTAGATGGCGTTGGGGTCGCGCAGCGCCTCCCGAGGCAGGCTGAACTCGGCGATGGCGTGCTCGAAAGCGTAGATGGCCTCGGCATCGGCCCGGGCCTGCTCAGCCGGCGTGCCGGACATCTCCAGCAACCGGGCAAGGTAGTCGCGGTAGGCCTGCTGCAGCGCGACGCTGTTGTCGTCGTCACGCAGGTAGTAGTCGCGGTCGGGCAGCCCCAGCCCCCCCTGGCTCATGTAGAACATGTTGGTGTCGGGTTCCTTGAGGTCCCCCCACACCTCGCTGTCCCACAGCCCCCCGATGCCCGCGGCGTACAGGCGGCCGAGCAGCGCCGGGAGCTGGTCGAGGTCCTGCAACCCGTCGATGTCGTCGAGGATGGGCTGCACCGGCGCGAGGCCCGCGGCCTCGATGGCCGGCTCATCCATGCAGGAGCCGTACAACTCGCCCAGGCGCCGCCAGTCACCGGCGGCCGCGGGGTCGTCTCCCCCGGCCCCCGGATCGGCCGCCGCCTCCTCGAGCAGCTCGCGGAGGACCTTGCGGTTCTCCTCGTTGATGACGCTGAAGCTGCGGGTCCACGACGCCTGGTCGGCGGGTCGCTCGGTGGTGTCCAGCCACCCGCCGCAGGCGTAGCGGTAGAAGTCGGTGCAGGGATCGGCGCTGGGATCCATCGCCGCCAGCGTCGCCGCGGCGGTCTCCTCGATGAACTTCGCCTCGGCGGCAGCCTGGGCGGCCGCTTCGGCGGCGGCGGCGTCTGCGGCCTCGGCGGCCGCCGATTCGACGGGGGCATCCTTCTCGCCGCAGGCGCCCAGCACCAGGGCGGCGACGATGGACAACGATCGGGTCGAGCGAGTCTGCATCGGGGTCTCCGGGAGTGGTGGCGCCTAGCCTCGCCGCGCGGCGCCGGCCACCCTCCCCGCCGACCCGTTCGCCCCACCGCGCCCGCGGTCGCCCGAGGTCCCCGAGACCACCAGCAGGTCACCCTCGCGTGCCACGGTGTACACCCGCAACGGCGCCTCGGCCGGTCCCGCGGTGACGCGACCGTCGAGCTCGAAGACCGACGCATGACACCCGCAGAACAGGTCCCCTGCCTTGGCCCGGTACCCGACGAAACAACCCTGATGCGTACACACCGCCGACAGCGCCGCCCAGTCGTCATCGCCCAGCCGCACCACGATGATCACGTCGTCTTCGGTCCAGGCGTAGGTGTAGCCGCCCACCTCGGCCAGGTCCTCCGCCGACCGCCCCCCAGCCAGGTCGATGCAGGCAACCGCGACCTCGGGGCAGGCTTGCGCTCGGCCCGGCGGCGGCTTAGGAGTTGGCCGGACCCCAATGCGAGGATGACGGCGCATGACCTCCCTTCTCCAGATCCTGCTGCTCGTGCTGGATATCGTCTGGTTCTTCATCATCGCTCATGTGATCATGAGCTGGCTGATCAGCTTTCAGGTGCTCAACCTGCATCAACAGCTGGTGGCGCAGATCTGGTACGGCCTCAATCGCCTGCTCGAGCCGCTC
>RFKJ01000850.1 GCA_003694325.1 Deltaproteobacteria bacterium | reverse complement strand
CTCCTGGACCGGGGAGGCCATCGCGATCACCCACGCCCTGATCGCGTGCTCGCCGGCCGGGGAGACGGCCGAGTGGCCGATCACCGTGCTGCCGGCAGCGCCGCCCCGGACGGGGGTCGATCAGCCCACTGCGGAGCAGGTGGCGGCCGCCCGGTACGGTGTCCGGCGCCGGGCGGCCCGGAACCTCATCGCCGCCCTGGCGGAGACGGCGCTGACCCTGGTGTCCCTGGCCACCGTCCTGCTCGGCGGGCGCGCGTTGTGGACCGGCTCGTCGCCTGGACCGGCGGGGTGGCCGGGGGTGATCCTGGCGCTGGCCTGGCTCTGCGCCATCGCGGTCATCGTCGCCCGCAGGATCCGGAGCCGCCGGCGGCTGGGAGTCCTGGACACGCCGGCGGTGCCCCTCGGCGGCGAGGTGCGGGGGTCCTGCGGGGAGGGCTGCCTGGCCAGCCTCGTGCTGGTGGAGCACTTCGCCGTGGTGGACCGCGGCTCCGGGCAGCGGGGCACGGCCCGGATGATCCGGACCCTCGACCGGCGCTATGTCGCCGCCGGCCGGTGGTCGCTGGCCATCCCCGAGGAGGGGCCGGCGTCCTGCGGGGTGGCCGATGGCGGGGTGTCGTGGTGGGTCCAGCTCGAGACGCCGGACCGCCAGACCCGCCTGCCGTTCACGGTGCTGCCGTGGCCGGCCTCGTCGAGCGGGACCGGCTCCGCCCCGTCGTGAAGTCCCGGCCCGACCGGGCCGGCCCCGGGCGGCGACCCGGGTCGCGACCCGATACACCCGTCGCCATGTCCGCTGCCGATCCGGTCGCTCGCGTCGATGCCTGGCTGGACGAGTTCATCGTCGGCCTCGACATCTGCCCGTTCGCGCGCCTGCCGTTGCAGCGGGGGCAGGTCCACCTCGTGGCCACGGACTCCCGCGACCTCCCCGACATCCTCGCCGACGTGCTGGTGGAGGCGCGGCGGCTCGACGAGGACGGGGTCGGGACGACGCTGCTCATCCTGCCGCGGGCCCCGGCCGATTTCGATGACTTCCTCGACATCTGCTACGCCGCCGAGGATGCGCTGTCGGCGGCCGGCTTCGACCGCCGGGTGCAGGTCGTGGGCTTCCATCCCGACTACGTCTTCCACGGCGCCCCGCCGGATGATCCGGCCAACGCCGTCAACCGCAGCCCGGTCCCCCTGCTGCACCTGCTTCGCTGGCAGGACGTGCGCGACGCCATCGAAGGCCACCGGGACATCGGCGAGGTGCCGCGTCGCAACGCCCGCCTGCTGCGGGAACGAGCCGGCACGGCCGGAGCCTGCCCCCACCGGTCCTCCCAACGCGGGGAGGGGTGAAGCGGCGGCCGGCGCCGGTCAGTATTTCGGCAGGCTGGGATCGATCTCGTCGGCCCAGGCCAGGATCCCGCCTTCCAGGTTGTACACCTCGGGGTAGCCGGCCGCGACCAGGGCTCCGGCGGCGGTGGCCGAGCGGGCCCCGGACCGGCAGGTCACCAGCACCGGGCGATCCCGGGGGATCCCCTCGTGATCCCCAGCGACGATGGCCTCGTGGTTGCGCTGCAGGTGGGCGCCGGGGAACCGGACGATGTCCAGTTCGTGGGGCTTGCGGACATCGAGGATGAACGGCTGCCAGCCGGAATCCAGGCGATCCCGGGCCTGTCGCACCGACATGCGCCCGAACCCCTCGTCCTTCGGGGCGGTGGCCGGTGCCCCCTCGTCGATGCTCGGCACCCCGCAGAACTCCTTGTAGTCGATGAGCCGGGTGATCTTCGGCGCGTTGGGGTCCTGTCGCAGCTTCAGCTCCCGGAACTTCATGCTGAGGGCGTCGTAGAGCAGCAACCGCCCCGACAGGCTGGTGCCCCGACCCAGCAGGATCTTGATGGTCTCGGTGGCCTGGATGCAGCCGATGACCCCCGGCAGGATCCCCAGCACGCCGCCCTCAGCGCAGGACGGCACCAGCCCGGGGGGCGGTGGCTCGGGGTACAGGTCGCGGTAGTGCGGCCCCCGCTCCCCCCCCGGCGGGGTGTAGTTGAACACGCTGGCCTGGCCCTCGAACTTGAAGATGCTGCCGTACACGTTGGGCTTGTCGAGGAGCACGCAGGCGTCGTTGACGAGGTAGCGGGTGGGGAAGTTGTCGGTGCCGTCCACCACCACGTCGTAGGGAGCCAGGATCTCGAGGGCGTTGCTGCTGTCGAGCGCCACCGGGTACAGGTCGACCCGGCAGTGGGGGTTGATGTCGAGGATCCGGTCGCGGGCGCTCTCCAGCTTGGGCCGCCCGACCGTGCTGCTGCCGTGGATCACCTGGCGCTGCAGGTTGCTCTCGTCGACGACGTCGAAGTCCACGATGCCGATGCGCCCGACGCCGGCCGCCGCGAGGTACAGAAGCAGCGGGCTGCCCAGGCCGCCGGTTCCCACGCACAGGACGCTGGCGCCCTTCAGCCGTCGCTGGCCCTCGACGCCGACATCCTCCAGGATGAGGTGGCGGGAGTACCGCATGTAGTCGAAGGGCTCCAGCTCGGGCAGCTCGTCGAGAGGCCGCTCCCAGACGGGCCGGGCGGTGGCGGGGGTGTCGTCTTCGGCATCCTCGTCGCTCGCCGGGTCCTCGGAAATCCCCGGAGCGCCGCCGGCGATGCTCGGGACGATCATCAGGCTGGCTCCCTCGGGGACCCGGGCGTCCTCGCCCCCCTCGATGAACCGGATGTCCTCGTCGCCGAGGTACACGTTGACGAAGCTGCGCAGCGCGCCGTCGGCGGTGCGCAGGTGCTGGCCCAGGCGGGGGTGGGCCTCGATGAGCCGGTCGAGCGCCTCGCGGACCGTGTCGGCCTGGACCGAGACCTGGGCGGCGCCGCCGGTGAACCCGCGCAGGGCGGTGGGGATGGCGATGTCGACGGTGGGCATGGGGACTCCTTCAGCGGTCGGGCAGGACCAGCGTGTCCTCGGTCATCTCGCTGCGGTCTTCGGCGAGGCGCCAGCAGCGATGGCCGACGATGGTGGGCGGTTGTCCACCGGCGACGGCGGTGATCAGGTAGGCCATGTTCGGCAGCGCGAGGTCGCGGTCGGTGTCGCTGTACATGGCGGGGTGGTCGGGGTGGCTGTGGTAGTAGCCGATGATGGCCAGGCCCTGGCGTTCCAGCGCCTGTTCGGCCCGCATGAGGGCCAGGCCGTCGACCCGGTAGCGGTCGCCGGGGCGCTCGGCGTCCAGGTTGTCCAGGGGCTGGACCACCTCGACCCGTCCCGGCGCGCCGGCGAGGATCCCCACGACTTCGTGGGGGTAGCCCTGGCGCGCGTGCCACTCGATGGCGTCGCGGGCGGGGGCGGTGAGGACCAGGGTGTGGCCGCTTGGGCGCACCTGTCGCGGGCGGAGCGAGGACATGTCAGCGTCCGTGGGCCCGGCGCCCCGCGCCGAACACGTGACCGTGGGACAGGTACCGTTCGCCGGAGTCGGGAAACAGGGTGACGACGACACCCCGGTCCAGCCGGCGGGCGACCTCGATGGCCCCCCAGACGGCGGCCCCGCTGCTGAGGCCGGCGAGGAGGCCCTCCTCGGCGGCCAGCCGACGGACCAGCTCCAGCGCCTCCTCGGTCGGGGCGAACAGGTGCTGGTCGGCGAGGTCGGGGTCGTAGATCCCGGGCACGATGGAGGTCTCCATGAACTTCAGGCCCTCCAGCCCGTGGAAGGGGGAGTCCGGCTGGACGCTGATCGCCTGGATGTCGGGGTTGCGGGCCCGCAGGTAGCGGGTGGTGCCGGTGAAGCTGCCGCTGGTGCCCAGGCCGGCCACCCAGTGGGTCACCCGGCCGCCGGTGTCGCGCCAGATCTCCGGCCCGGTGGTGTCGAAGTGGGCCCGCCAGTTGGCGTCGTTGTTGTACTGGTCCAGGTAGACATAGCGGTCGGGGTGCTCGGCGGCGAGCCGCCGGGCCACCTCGATGGCGCCGTCGCTGCCGGCGAGGGGATCGGTCTCGACGACGTCGACGCCGTAGGCGGCCAGCACTGCCTTGCGCTCGGCGTTGGCGTTGGCCGGCAGGCAGAGGGTGAGGTGGTAGCCGCGGGCCCGGGCCACCATCGCGTAGGCGATGCCGGTGTTGCCGCTGCTGGCGTCGAGGATGGTGTCCCCGGGCTCGAGCAGCCCCCGTTCTTCGGCGTCGAGCACCATCGACAGCGCCGCCCGGTCCTTGACCGACCCCCCGGGATTGAACCACTCCAGCTTGGCCCACACCTCGACCTCGGGCCCGATGTCGTCGGGCAGGATCCGGCGCAGGCGCACCAGTGGTGTGTCGCCGACCCGCGCCAGCAGGCCGTCGACGCGATCGCGGAAGCTCCGCGACGGGTGCGTCGGGGCGAGGGTCAGGGCACCACGGGCCGGGCGGGAGAGGGGGACGGTCACGGCGGCTCCGGGCCGATGGGGTTGAATACCTACCTGCCGGGTAGGCGTTCTATACCCACCGGTCCGCGACAGTCAACACTCAAACCCTCACGTAAGGGTTCGATTGTGGGGGACGCCCCCCGCCGGCGGCCGCCGGGAGGCGCGGTCCGGGTGGGCCCGGTCGGGTCGGGCCGACCGGAGATCAGGGCGCCGCCGCCTCGCAGGCCGCGAGCAGGTCGGCGGGATCGGCGAGGCCTCCGGGGCCGACGTCGCCGCAGGCCAACCGCTTGTGGACCGGGTCGACCACGATGACCCGACCGTCCTGTCGCACCCGGGCGAGGTTGCGCTGCACCGCCGGGTGGTTCCACATCTCGGTGTTCATGGCCGGGCCCAGCACCACCGGCGTTGCCGCCGGCAGGGCCAGCAGGGTGGTGGTCAGCACGTCGTCGCACAGCCCGTGGGCCAGCTTGCCGAGGGTGTTGGCGGTGAGCGGGGCGACGCAGACGACATCGGCCCACTTCGCCCACTGGATGTGGTCCATGGCCGCCTCGCCGTCGTCGGTGAGCACCCGGTGGGCGGTGAGGCCGGCGAAGGTGAGGGGACCGACGAACTCGGTGGCCCGGGTGGTCATCATCACCCGGACCTCGTGGCCCCGCTTGCGCGACAGGCTCACCAGCTCGCAGGCCTTGTAGGCGGCGATGCCACCCGTCACTCCGATGAGCAGCTTCATCAGTCGATGTCCAGGTCGACGAGGGGAGGGGAGCCCGACAGGGCCGTCGACAGGAAGGTGGCGTACAGCGCGGCGGCGTCACCGTCCTCGAAGATCGCGTAGTGGTCGTCCTCGGCGAACTCGGCCAGCCCCCCGCTCACCCGGCTGCCGTCCCAGGCGGTGATGTTGAGGCTGGTCGGCGTGTCCTGGCCGACGAGGCCCGTCAGCTCGTTGACGGGCTGGACCTGGACCACCGGCGACAGCACCGGCAGGTGGCCGGCCCCGGCCAGGACCTGGGCGGTGATGGTCGGGGTCTCCTCGTCGAGCAGTCCGGTGGTCATCAGGACGTGGGCCGGCGCGGCGTCCCAGAAGGGGCGCCGGCTGTGCCAGTAGGGGGCGTAGTTGATCGGGTCGACGGTCTCGCCGAGGGTCTGGACCATGCCGACGAGGGGGTGGCCGGCGACCACCTGCTCGTCGGGGGCCAGCTCGAAGGTGTCGGTGATGAGGGCCTGGATGTCGAGTCCCCCGGCCTTGCGGTACTCCAGCGACAGCGACAGTCCACCGCCGGCGCCGCTGAGGAAGATGGCCGGCAGGCGGTCGCCGAGCCAGGGGGCGGCCATGGCTCCCACGATGCCCCCGTGGCTGTGCCCCATGTAGGCGACGGAGTCGGGGTCCAGGACGGCCGAGCCGGCCCCGACCCCATCCTCGTCCACCAGCTCGAAGTGCTGGGGGCCGGAGGTCAGGACCTCGGCGAGGTAGATCACGTCGAGCACCGCCTGCTGGAAGTTGCCCCGCGCCGCGGTGGGGTTGAAGTAGTTGAACGACAGCAGCTCGGGGTCGCCGCCGGCGCTGCGCTCGCCGTGGAGGGGCAGCGAGATGCCGATGCCGGCCAGCCCGCTGCGGGCCAGGACGGCGGCCGGCTCCAGCGCGCCGATGCCGTTGGCGAAGGTGGTGTGGTCGCCTCCGGTGCCGTGCTCGTAGATGACGACCGGCCAGCCGTCGGCCGGCATCTCGGCGTCACGGGGCAGCGACAGGGTGAAGGTGCCCCGCTCCCAACCGGCCAGCACCGGCACCCCCTCGTCGTCCACCTCGAGGCCGCCGCCCTCGGTGGTGAACGGCTTTTCGCCGTGCTGCCAGAACGGCAGCCAGATCTCGCCCTCCCAGGCGGTGAAATACCCGAGGTCCTCCGACTGGACGAGGGCCTGGTCGAGGGAGGGGATCGACACGGCGGTCCGGATGTGATCGACGAACACCGCGAGCCGGCCCACCGGGTCCTGGGTGGTGAACTTCGTCACCGCCGCCACCCGCTCCTGGGGGATGGCGAGCTGGAGGAGGGTCTCGGCGACCGACGCCCACTCGTCGTGGGCGGGATCGTCCAGGTCGAAGATGCCGTCCACGGCGTCGTTGGGACGGGCGATGTCGGTGGTGACGATGACGGCGTAGGTGCGGCCGGGGTGCAGCGGCATGCCCCACAGCGGCTGGATGGTCAGCAGCCGGTCGGGCTGGAAGCGGGTCTCGGTGTCCTGCCACGACCAGGAGAACGGCACCCGGGTCCCGCGCCCCGGGCTGTCGGGGTCGACGTCGACGAGGAGGATGGGCGAATCGGTGGCGGTGGACCCGGCCGGGTCGGGCAGCCGGTCGGTGTCCAGCGGTCCGTCGAAGCGCAGCCAGATGGGGGCGTTGGTCCCGAAGCCGTCGAGCCCCTCGATGTCGGAGGCG
>RFKJ01000849.1 GCA_003694325.1 Deltaproteobacteria bacterium | reverse complement strand
TGAGCAGGGTCTGGGGCGCGAACTCTTGCTGCATGCATGTTCAGTATGCCCCAAAGGGGTCGCCGTCAACCCCAGGATGCATCAAGCGGAGAGCCACACTCCCTCGTTGAGCGGGTTGACGAACCAGGCGCCGCCGTCTGCGCCGTGCCACGGCTGCACCTTGCCGTCCACCAGCGCCATCATCTGCCAGTCGGGGTGGGCTTCCGCGACTGCACGGTCATGGAACTGCGGCACCCAGGCGTGGACCGCGATGCCCCGGGCATGGGCCGCTTCGATGACGGCCCCAAGGGCGTCGAAGTGCTCGAAACCCCGTGCGGTGGGAGCGACGGTGCTCGGGGGGAAGGTCTGTCCGGAGTCCAGCCCCCCGCTGTCCGACTCATCCTCGTCCATCTTGACGCTGACCTGCAGGACATCCACCCCATTGCGCGCCGCCCGATCGACGAACCACGCCACCGACTCTGCGTTGGGGAGGTTCTCCTGGGTCCGCACCGCGAGCATGGTGTTGCAACCCTCCACCCACTGGCACCGCCATCCGCCGCCCGCCATCCGCCGCACCGCCATCCGCCACACCGCCATCCGCCACACCGCCATCCGCCGCACCGCCATCCGCCGCACCACCATCCGCCGCACCGCCATCCGCCGGACCACCTGCACCGCCGGCCACGCCGCGCATCCCGCAGCCCGATGCCATCGCCGCGCTCATGACGGGCCAGCCTGTCATGGGTGAGCCTCCCGGGTCGACGCGAAATCGGCCACCACCTGCTGCAGCGGCGGTGCCAGGGACGCGATCAGGTCAGCCCGCGCGCCCCCCCGGCGCCAGCCAAGCCGCAGCGAGCGCCCGACCTCGGGGGCGACGAAGGGCAGTGCCCGCACCCGCGCGCGGGGTACCTCCACCGGCAGGGCGCTGGCCGGCAGCACACTGATCCCCATGCCCTCGGCCACCATCTGGACCAGGGTCGGCAGGCTGGTCGCCTGGTAGGGCTGTTCGGTCGTGTCGGGTTGCATGCACAGAGACATGGTGTGGTCGCGCAGGCAGTGGCCGTCTTCCAGTAGCAGAAGGCCGACACCGTGGAGCTGGGACAACTCCACCGGGCCCTGCCATGCGCTGTCGGTCGGGACGATGAGGGCGAAGGGCTCGAATCCCAGCATCACGTGTTCAGCGCTCTCCAGGGTGGGAGGATCGGCGATGATCATGGCGTCGAGCGTACCCTCCGCCAGGGCGGCTTCGCAGGCGGCGGTCTTCAGCTCCAGCCAGTGGATCCGAAGCCGCGGCAGCGCCGCCCGGATGGCGTCGACCGCCGCTGGCAGCAGGTAGGGAGCGATGGTGGGGATCACTCCCACCCGCAGCGGCAGCCGAAACGGATCGACCAGGGTGGCGGCCAGGTCATCGATGGCGGCGGCCCCGTCGACCACGACCTGCATCCTGTCCAGGAGCAGTCGCCCGGCCTGGGTCACGGTGGTCCGGCGCCGGTCCCGGTCGAAGATCCGTACCCCCAAGGCTTCTTCGAGGCGTGCCACCTGCGCACTGAGGGCCGGCTGGGAGACACCACAGGCGCGAGCCGCGCGCGCGAAGCCGCCCTCGGACTCCACCGCGAGGACGTACTGGAGCTGGCGAAGGGAGAAGTCGAGGTTTCGGAGCCGCATAACCTGACCCTATCACAACGATAGAAACCATGTCTTTGTGGCTATCCGTCTGCGAGAGCATGTTCCATGTGCCCGCCGGACAGCGGCGGTCAACTCCAACCCCAACAGGAGCCCACCATGGACACCCACTCCGACACCAACAGCCTGCCCCGCCTCGGCGAAGCCGCCCCCGACTTCGACGCCCAGACCACCCACGGTCGCCTCAAGCTCGAGGACTTCCGCGGAAGCTGGCTCATCCTGTTCAGCCACCCCGCGGACTTCACCCCGGTCTGCACGACCGAGTTCATCGCCTTCGCCGAGATCGCCGACCAGCTCCAGGCGCGCAACGTCAACCTGCTGGGCCTGTCCATCGACAGCACCTACTCGCACATCGCCTGGGTTCGCACGATCAAGGAGAAGTTCGGCGTCGACATCCCCTTCCCGATCATCGCCGACCTCAACAAGGAGGTCGCGACGGCCTACGGCATGATCATGCCCGGCGAGTCCAAGACCGAGACCAGCCGCGCCGTGTTCGTCATCGATGACAAGGGCATCGTCCGCGCGATGATCTACTACCCGCTGACCACCGGCCGGAACATGGCCGAGATCCTGCGGCTCGTCGACGCGCTTCAGACGACCGACGCCCACGGCGTGGCCACGCCCGCCAACTGGCGCAAGGGCGACAAGGTCATCGTGCCCCCGCCCGGCACGACCGATGACGCGGCCGCCCGGATGGACGAAGGCTACGAGTGCATCGACTGGTTCTTCTGCAAGAAGGCGCTGTGATGGCCTGCGTCAACCCTGATGGCAGCCTCTCCAGCACGGCGCGTACCGTGCTGGAGGCGCTCGCCGCGGGCACCACCGACGCCCAGCTCGCCGCGTCGCTCGGTCTGCCCATGTACCGCCTCCGCTCGTCCCTGCGCGATCTCCGCGGCGCCGGGCTCGTGGCCGCGGACAGCGACCGACACGTCCTGACCGACGAGGGCCGTCAGTCGCTGTCGTGATCCCCCCCGGCGCCGAGGACTCCCCATCGGCGCCGGGCCCGCCGCGAAGCCCGCACGGCCGGCGGCTGGGTCGTGACCGAGCCCAGGATCACTCAATATCGGTCAACACCACGCAGCGGACCTGGGCAGCGGGACCCAAGCACCGGTCCCACGTCGCGGCAGCAGATGCTGTATCGGCTTGTATTCAAGGGACTCTTCGACCACATGCGGGTGTGGCACGCCCCTTGCGAAAAGCTCCCGCTGAACCCGCCCGGAGCCCCCCATGCAGCACCCCCTCGCTCGGCACCTGCCCCTGCTGCGCCAGCTCGATGGCTACAGCCGGCAGACCTTCCGCAGCGACCTGGCCGCCGGGCTGACCACCGCCATCATGCTGATCCCCCAGTCCATGGCCTACGCCATGCTGGCCGGGCTGGACCCCATCGTCGGCCTGTACGCCGCGACCGTGCCACTGGTGGTCTACGGGCTGCTCGGCACCAGCCGCCAGCTCGCCGTGGGGCCGGTGGCCATGGACTCGCTGCTGGTGGCCGCCGCCGTCGCCCCCCTCGCCGGCGATGACGCGGTCCGCTACGCCGCCCTCGCCACCCTGCTGGCGCTGATGGTCGGCGTCATCGAGCTGGGCATGGGACTGGCCCGCATCGGCTTCATCGTCCGCTTCCTGTCCCAGCCGGTCGTCGCCGGCTTCACGTCGGCGGCCGCCCTGGTCATCGGCCTGTCCCAGCTCAAGTACGTGCTCGGCGTCGACCTGCCCCGCAGCCGCTACATCCACGAGATCCTGCTGGGAGCCGTCCAGCGCGCCGACGAGATCCACGGGCCCACGGTGGCGCTGTCGGTGGTGGCCATCGCCAGCCTGCTGCTGCTCAAGCGCTTCGCCCCGCGCTTCCCGCGGTTCCTGTTCGTCGTGGTCGGCGGCACCGTCGCCGTCGCGGCGCTGGGCCTCGATGCCCGGGGCGTGGCCATCGTCGGAGACGTCCCCGCCGGCCTGCCCAGCCCCACCCTGCCGGCGCTGTCGCTGGCCGACCTGCGGGCGCTGCTGCCCTCCGCCGGGCTCATCGCCGCCGTGGCCTTCATGGAGAGCATCTCGGTCGCGAAGAAGTACGCCCGCGACAACCACTACGACCTGGACAGCAACCAGGAGCTGCGGGCGCTCGGCCTGGCCAACATCACCGGCAGCCTGTTCTCGGCCTACCCGGTCACCGGCGGCTTCAGCCGCACCGCCGTCAACGCCGCCGCCGGGGCGAAGACCAACCTCGCCAGCCTGATCACCGCCGGCACCGTCGCCCTCACCCTGCTGTTCCTGACGCCGTGGTTCCACGACCTGCCCAAGGCCGTGCTCGCCGCCATCATCATGTCGGCGGTCTTCGGGCTCATCGACATCGCCCAGGCCCGGCACCTGTGGAGGATCAGCCGCCCCGACCTGGGGGCCATGGTCCTGACCTTCCTCGCAACCCTGACGCTGGGCATCGGCCAGGGAATCGTCATCGGCCTGGTCGGCAGCCTGCTGTGGTTCGTGTGGAAGACCAGCCGGCCCCACGTCGCCATCCTCGGGCGGCTGCCGGGCAGCACCATCTACCGCAACATCGCCCGCTACCCCGACGCC
>RFKJ01000848.1 GCA_003694325.1 Deltaproteobacteria bacterium | reverse complement strand
GGCAGGCCCCGCCCACCGCGCGCCATCCCGGCGCCGGGGCTCGGCTGCTGCTGCAGCAGCGCGGGTTCCACGAAGCCAAGATCCGCCGGGTCCTCGCGGCCCTCGAACACCACCGGGACTTCGACGATCCCCGCGGTCGGCCGTCGCTGTTCGCCCGGATCCTCCGCATCTGCGAGGACTACGACAACCTCGTGCGGCCCCGGGGGGGCGGCCAGTCGCCGCCGGATGCGCTGGCCCGGATGGTGGCGGGGGCCGGCACGCGGTTCGACCCGGTGATCCTGCAGGTGTTCATCAACGTGCTCGGAGCCTGGCCGCCGGGCACCCTCCTGCAGCTCGAGGACGGGCGGATCGTCCGGTCCCTGTCGGTCGCCCGGTCGGCCGAGACCTGGGACCGACCGCTGTGTCGGCTGGAGGTGCAGGCCGACGGCGTGCGCATCGAGGGAGAGGACTGGCGGGTCGACCTGGCCCTCGAAGGCGAGGTCGCCGGCTCCATCGAGCGGATCTGAACGGGCGCCCGGACGATTGCCGGCGGCGCCGGGTCAGCCGTCGCGCCGGGAGTAGAGCAGCGCCTCGGCCACCCGCTCGGCCCACAGGGAGCGGCCGTCGTCGCCGGCGATGATCTCCTTGGCCAGGCGGTTGGCCACCGGATCGCGGCGGGCCACCCGGGCGGCGAGGTCGGCGGCGGCCTGCCGGGGGTCGTCGTGCAGGGAGAGGGCCAGCCCCCAGCGCACCGCCTCCTCGGCGTCGATGATCCGCCCGGCGAGGATGACCTGGCGGGCCAGGGCCGGGCCGAGCAGGCGGGTCAGGCGGGTGGTGCCGCCGGCACTGGGGATGAGGCCGAGTTCGGTCTCCGGCAGGCTGAACCGGGCCCGGGGGCCGACGACGCGCAGGTCGCAGGCCAGCGCCAGCTCGCAGCCTCCGGCGACGGCGGGGCCATGGACGGCGGCGATGCTGACGAAGGGCGCGGTGGCGATGCGGTGGAAGAGCCGCTGGCTGCGCAGGTCGAGCGCCGAGAGCGGCGTGGCCTGCTTCAGTTGCCCGAGGTCGGCGCCGGCACAGAAGGCGCCGTCGCCGGCGGCCTCGATGACGACGACGCCGGGGGGCGCCGCGTCGAGGGCGTCGAGGGCCTCGTCGAGCATCGACAGGTGGGCGTCGTCGTAGGCGTTGGCCCGCGCCGCCCGGTCGAGGCGGATGGTGGCGTGGGTGGGGTGGTGCTCGACGGTGATGGCCATGGCCGCCTCGGGCTACGGGGAGCATACTGCCTGGGGGGCGCCGGGACCCCCTCGACGGCTCCGCGCCGGTGCCGCCACCCCGGCCTGCCGCCCCCGGCCTGCCGCCTGCAACCTCCACCCCGTCACCTCCACCCCATGACCTCCACCCCATGACGGAACCCGTCCGCGAGCAGATGGTCCACGACGGGCTCGAGCCCTGTCCCTACCTCGAGGGGCAGGTGTCCCGGATGCCGCTGCGCTGGCA
The DNA here is from genome assembly GCA_003694325.1 of Deltaproteobacteria bacterium. Lineage (GTDB taxonomy): Bacteria > Myxococcota_A > UBA796 > UBA796 > UBA2385 > J125. Next base: position 5,707 of record RFKJ01000848.1, on the reverse strand, counting down.
GTTTCAGGACCTTGCCCCGGCCGAGGTGGACGCCTCCCTCGCCGCGGGGGACCGCCGGGTGGGGAGGATGCTCTACCGGACGCGCTGCCCGGCCTGCTCGGCCTGCCAGCCCCTCCGCATCCCGGTGGCCGAGTTCGTGCCCTCCCGGTCCCAGCGGAGGGTGCTGCGCCGCAACCGCGACCTCCGCATCGAGCTGGCCCCGGCGACCTACAGCGACGAGAAGCTGGCGCTCTACAACCGGCACAAGATGGAGCGCGGGCTCGGCGAGGAGGAGAAACCGATGTCCCGGCGCGGCTACGAGGGGTGGTTCCTCCGGAGCTGCGTCCGGACCCGCGAGATGCGCTACTACCGGGGGGATCGGCTCATCGGGGTGGGCATCCTGGACCTGGGCGCCCGGGATACCAGCAGCGTCTACTTCTACTTCGACCCCGACGAGTCGCATCGTTCCCTGGGGACCCTGTCGGTGCTCGTGGAGGTCGAGTGGCTCCGCCGGGCCGGGGGGCGCTATCACTACCTCGGGCTGTACGTCGCCGATTGCCGGCACCTGAACTACAAGGCCCGCTTCTTTCCGCACGAGCGGCTGATCGATGGCCGGTGGATGCGGTTTCCGGCTCGCGACGCCCCGGCGGTGCCGGCCCCTGGCGAGGCGGGCCCGACGGGCTAATCCGGCGGCATGTCCCGTCGTCCCCCCTGCGCCGGCTTGTGGAACACGCCGATGGTCCACGTCGACGGAGACCTGACCACCTGCTGCCTGGACGAGCACCTGGAGAACCGGCTGGGCAACCTGCGGGAACACAGCCTCGCCGAGCTCTGGGAGGGCGAGACCATCCAGCGATGGCGCCTCGCCCAGGTGGAGGGTCGGTTCGAGGACTCCGGTCCCCTCTGCACCCGCTGCAACTGGCAGAGCGCCGGCGCCTACCCGCCGGACAAGGTGCAGGCCTGGCTGCGCCGTTTCCGCGACCGCCACGGATCCTGAACCCGGCCGGCCACGTGATAGACAGGGCGGACAGGAGCGCGACCGCATGACCATTGATGCCGGCGACGTGGTGATCCGCACCGAGGGGTTGCGCAAGGTCTACCGGACCGGGTTCTGGATGCGGCGGGTCGTGGGCCTCGAATCGCTGGATCTCGAGGTCCGCCGGGGCGAGGTGTTCGGCATCGTGGGGCCCAACGGCGCCGGCAAGACCACGACCATCAAGATCCTGACGGGCCTGCAGGCGGCCACCTCGGGCCACGCCTGGATCCTCGGCCAGCCCTACGACGTCCCGGCGACCCGCCAGAAGCTCGGCTTCCTGCCTGAGCGGCCGTACTTCTACGAACACCTGTCGGCGCGGGAGCTGCTGGACTTCTACGGGCGGCTGTTCGGGGTGGAGCGCGCCCGGCGCCAGCGGCGCATCGACGAGCTGCTGGAGCGGGTGGACCTGACCCGGTTCGCCGACGTGGCCCTGCGCAAGTACAGCAAGGGCATGGTCCAGCGGGTGGGGCTCTGCCAGGCCCTCCTCCACGACCCGGAGCTGATCATCCTCGACGAGCCGATGAGCGGGCTGGACCCCCTGGGACGGGCGCTGGTGCGGGACGTCATCCTCGAGGAGCGTGCCCGGGGGTGCAGCGTCTGCTTCTCGTCGCACATCCTCTCCGACGTCGAGGCCCTGTCCGACCGGGTGGCGATCATCGTCAAGGGGAGGCTGCGGGGGGTCGGCACGGTCGAGGAGCTGATCGGCCACCGGGTCCGCTACGTCGAGCTTCGTTACCAGGGAGCCGTCGACCCCGGCGGAACGCTGCTCCGCGAGGATGACCGGGGTCGGGTGGTCCGCCTGGCCCCGGACGAAGCCGACCGAGCCGTGGCCGCCGTGGTCCGGGCCGGCGGGCGGGTCCTGGAGCTGGTGCCGGTGCGGGAGACCCTGGAGTCGGTGCTGCTCGACGAGGTGGACGCGGCGGCGCCGGTGGACGAGAAGCGAATGGGGGTCCTGTGAACCGGATCTGGGCGCTGGCGGTCAACACGAGCCGGGAGGCCATCCGCGACCGGGTCCTGTACTCGATCCTGTTCTTCGCGGTGGGGGTCCTGGTGCTGTCGCTGGCGGTGCGGGAGATCACCATCGGCGACCAGGCGACGGTGGTGCGCAGCGTCGCCCAGGGCTCCATCGACCTCTTCGGGAGCATCATCGCGATGTTCCTCGGGGTCTCGCTGGTCTACAAGGAGATCGACCGCAAGACGGTCTACACCATCCTCAGCAAGCCGATCCCCCGGTGGATGTTCGTGCTCGGCAAGTACCTGGGCCTGGTGCTGACCCTGGCCATCGAGGTGGCGCTGCTGGTGGCGCTGTACACCGTCCTGATGCTGCTGCAGCAGTCGATGCCCCCCGGCGTGGTGTACCTGTCCATGGTGACGCTGATGGCCGAGCTGATGCTGCTGACGGCCTGGGCGACGCTGTTCTCGACCTTCTCCACGCCGACGACGGCGGCGGCCTTCACCCTGGCGGTCTTCGTCATCGGGCACCTCGCCGACGACATCTGGCTGTTCGGCAACCAGGCGCAGTCGGAGGCCATGCAGACCGCGGCGCGGGTGTTGTACTGGGCCCTGCCGAACTTCGAGCTGTTCAGCCTGCGGGTGGAGGCCGTCCACAACCGCCCGGTGCCCTGGAGCCGGATGTGGGGCGCGCTGGCCTACGGGGCGGCCTACACCACGGCCGTGCTGTCGCTGGCGATGGCCGTGTTTTCGCGGCGTGACCTGAAGTGACCGACCGCGTGGTGCCGATGGTCGACCTCGCCGCCCGCCACGCGCGGGTCCAGGAGGCGGTGGAGCGGGGGGTGGTCGAGGTGCTCCGGTCGGGGCGCTACGTCGGCGGCCCGGTGGTCCGGGAGCTGGAGCGGGCCGTCGCCCGGCGGATGGGACGGGCGCACGGAGCCGGCACCAACAGCGGCACCGACGCGCTGACGCTGGCCCTGAAGGCGCTGGGGATCGGCCCGGGGCACCAGGTCGTGGTGCCGGCGCTGACCTTCTTCGCGACGGTGGAGAGCGTGCTGCACGCCGGCGCGACGCCGGTGATCGTCGACGTCCTGCCCGATCGACCGCTGATGGACCCCGACGCGGCGCGGGCCGCCTGCGGTCCGCGGACCGCGGCCATCGTCCCGGTCCACCTGTTCGGCGACCGCGCCGAGGCGCCCGACATCGGGGTGGCGGTCGTCGACGACGCGGCCCAGGCCGTGGGGGCGACCCCGCCCTGTGCACGGGGGGTGTTGACCGCCACCAGCTTCTACCCGACCAAGGTGCTGGGGGCGGCCGGGGACGCCGGCATGGTGGTGGGCGACGACGAAGAGCTGGTGGCCCGGGTCGCCGCCCTGGGCTCCCACGGCATGTCGGCGCCCCACCGCCACCACCGGGTCGCAGGCCACGTCGGCGGCAACTCGCGCCTCGACGCGGTCCAGGCGGCGGTGCTGCGGGCCCACCTCGACGATCTCGACGCCCGCATCGAGCGCCGGCGGGCCATTGCCGCGGCCTACGAAGCCGCCTTCGGGGACCTGTGCCTGCCGCGGGACCCGGGGAGCCCGGTCAGCGTCTTCTGCCTGCGGCATCCGCGACGCGATGCCCTCCAGGCGGCGCTTCGGGCGGCGGGCGTGGCCAGCGCCGTCTACTACCCGTCCCCGGTGGGGACCCAGCCCGTCCTCGGCCACGACCCGGCGGCGGCCGCCGCGGCCACGCCCCACGCGGCGGCCTTCTGCCGGGAGCTGCTGGCGATCCCCTGCCACGCCACCATGGACGACGACGATGTCCGCCGGGTGATCGACGCCGTTCGGGAGGCGGCGTGAGCTTCGAGACCTTCTACCAGGTGGTGGCCGGATCCGCGCTGGTGTTCGGGCTGCTCATCGGCAGCTTCCTCAACGTGTGCATCGTCCGGATGCCGGAGGACCGGTCCGTGGTGTGGCCCGGCAGCGCCTGTCCGGCTTGTGGCACCGCGATCCGGCCCTACGACAACGTGCCGGTGCTGGCCTGGCTGTGGCTGCGGGGGCGCTGTCGGTCCTGCAGGACCCCGATCTCGCCGCTGTACCCGATCGTCGAGCTGTTGACCGGGCTGGTGGCCTGGCTGGTGTTCCGCCGGATCGTCCCCGGCCCGGAGTCCCTCGACACGGCCCACCTCGTCGCCTTCCTGGTCTTCTTCCTGTTCTCGGCGCTGCTGATCGCCCAGACCTTCATCGACGTGCGCCACTACATCATCCCCGACGAGCTGAGCGTGTACGCGGTGCCCTTCGGGGTGGCGGCCAACGCGGTGCTGGCGTGGCTGGGGTACCCCGGGGCCATCGGCTGGCAGGGGGCGGTCGTCGGGGCCCTGGCCGGCGGGGGGATCCTCGGGGCCATCATGGGCCTGTACTGGCTGGTCCGGCGGGAGGAGGGCATGGGGTTCGGCGACGTGAAGCTGCTCGCCATGATGGGCAGCTTCCTGGGGGCAGCGCCGGCCGTACCGTTCATCCTGTTCGTGGCCTCGGTGGCCGGGGCCATCGTGGGGGTCCCCATCGCCCTGGTGCGGGGACATGGCCTGCGGGCCGCGCTGCCCTTCGGCCCCTTCCTCGCCCTGGGGGGCTTCGTGTGGTTGCTGCACGGTCCGGAGCTGCTCCAGCGCTGGTTCCCCGCCCTGGCGCTGGTCCTGGGGCGCTGAACCACGGGCCGGTCGAGGGCGCGGTGTCGGCCGTGGTTCGGGAGGCGGTGCCGTGATCGGGCGCCGGTGAGGCCGGTCGTGCCACCCGGCGCGGGCGCGGGTCTCGGCGGGCCGCCGACCCGGTCCGGAGCCGCTCCGGGGGGTCGTTGTCGGGGGCGAGCGACTGCATTGAGAAATGTATTTCCCAGTTGTGTTGCGCTTCCTTTGTGGTGAAGTTGCCCTGATTACATGGTGTTGCGTGGATTGCTTTCTGCGATCACCCCCGCCCGCGGCGCTGTCCGCCCCAATCGGTGTCCTCGTGTTGAGAAATGTATTTCCCATCAAGATCGTCGCAAGTGACTGAAAACTCGTGACACCAACTGTTGGCACGGGTCGTGCAATGTCTCCCTGCGGCACCGGGCGGTGCAGTCGGCGCAGCCGGCTGAGCGACCGGAACGCTCTTTGATGTCGAGACGCCCTCCGCAGGTGGCGCGGATCCCTTCGGGACACGCGGCACCGGGAACCGAGGACGCACGTCGCAGTCTCCGACCGCGGCGTGCCGAGCCGGTCCCCACAGGCAAGATCCCTTGCCGGAGGGCGACAAAGCCCAAGGGAGCATCGGGCACGCCGTCGATTCCGGTCGGCGGCGGGCAACGGACTCCGTCACGGATCAAGGCCTCGGGGTCGCGGCAACCGCGCGGGGTGGCGAGTCAAGGCTCGTCGCCAGGACGGCAGAGCTGTCGGCGCGCGTGTTGAGAAACGACGAGGAGGCAGGGGCCGGGGGAACCCGGCCGAGCAGGAAGGTGGACGCGCTGCGACCACCTCTCGCTCGAAAACCCGCTGTGACGGAGGGGAAGGCTTCGAAGGGCAGCGCTCGGACCCATGGAACCGGACGCGACCATCACTGGATCGCCGGACCCTGTATCGATGCTGGTGCAGGCGAAGGGGACCACGGGCGCGGACGACCGACGGGACGAGCGAACCTCATGGTCGGCAGCAGGGTGCAACAGACCTGCACTGCGCACACGGAGCAAACCGTCGAAGTCGTGAGAAACGGCAGGGGCGGAACGTGACCT
>RFKJ01000847.1 GCA_003694325.1 Deltaproteobacteria bacterium | reverse complement strand
TGGCAGCGGTCTCCAGTTCGCGCAGCGCCGCGCGCTCCCGGCCGAGGCGCTCCTCGGCCACCGTCACCCGGCGGATCGCCGCGGCTTCGTCGGCCTCGGCCTGCCGCCGCTGTCCGGACAGCGCCCGCCGGTCGCCGACGAGGCCGGCGAACCGGGCCAGGCCCAGGAAGATCTCCGCCTGGCGTACCCGGCTCTTGAGGCGGCGGTACCGGACCGCCTTGCGGACCTGGCGCTCCAGGCTGCGCATCCGCGCGCCGAGATCGTCGACCTGGCGCTGCACCTGCTCGAGGTTGGAGAGCGTGTCGCGCAGCCGGGCCTCGGCCTCGTCCTTGCGGGCCTTGTAGCGGCTGATCCCGGCGGCCTCCTCGATCAGCGCCCGCCGCTGTTCCGGGCGCGCGCCGATGATCAGGCCGATGCGGCCCTGCTCGATGAAGCTGTACATCCGGTTGTTCGCGCCGGTGTCCAGGAACAGGTCCTGGATGTCCCGCAGCCGACAGCGGGCGTCGTTGATCCGGTACTCGCTGCCGCCGTCCCGGTAGATCCGGCGGGTGATCCGCACCTCCTCGTGGTGGGCATACTCCCCGGCGAAGGGCACGTCCGAGGCCACGAACGTCAGCGAGACCTCGGCCATGCCCATCGGCGGCCGCGCCTGGGTGCCCGCGAAGATGATGTCGTTCATCGACCCGCCGCGGAGGCTCTTGGCCGACTGCTCCCCCAGGCACCACTTCACCGCGTCGACGACGTTGGACTTGCCACAGCCGTTGGGACCCACCACCCCCGAGATGCCGGGGCCGAAGTGGAAGATGGCGCGGTCGGCGAACGACTTGAAGCCCAGCAGCTCGAGCTTGCGGATGTGCATCGGCGGTCGCTGTCCGAGGAGGAGGCCGGAGGTCGCGCGGGATCAGTCCAGGCCGTCGCGCTGCCGGTACTCGGCACACAGCCGCATGTACTCGCCGTGGCCGTGCCGGATGTGGGCGTCGATCTCGGCGTCCGTGATGCTGCGCACGACCCGTCCCGGCACCCCCAGGACCAGCGAACGGGCGGGGATCCGCGTGCCGACGCTGACCACGGCGCCGGCGCCGATGATGCTGAACCGACCGATGTGGCAGTTGTCCAGCAGGATGGCCCCCATGCCGACCAGCACGTCGTCCTCCACCGTGCAGCCGTGCAGCACCGCCCGGTGCCCGACCACGCAGCGATCTCCCACCGTCGTCGTCGAGGTCCCCCGGGTGGCGTGGGCGATGACCCCATCCTGGAGGGAGGTCTCGGCGCCGACCTCGATGCGCCCCTGGTCGCCGCGCAGCACCGAGCCCGGCCACACGCTGGTGCCGGCACCCAGCGCGACGTCGCCGATCACCACCGCAGACGGGTGGACGTAGGCCTGGGGGTGGATGCGGGGTTCGAAGTCGAGGTAGCGCTCGATCATGGCGGCTTCCGTCACGGGTCGGGGAGGCCGTGGCCTATCACGAGGCCGGCCGGGCGTGCCCCCGATGACCGGGCCCGTCTCCGCCGATGACTCAGCCGATGAGGACCCCGGCCACCGTCGCGGTCATGAAGGCCGCCAGCGACCCGGCGACCATGGCCCGGAGCCCCAGCTCGGCGAGGTCCCCCATCCGGCGGGGCGCGATGCCGCCGATGCCGCCGAGCTGAATGCCGATGCTGGCGAAGTTGGCGAAGCCGCACAGGGCGTAGCTGGCGATGATGGCCGAGCGCTGCGACAGCACCGGCTCGGGGGCGGCGACGATCCCGGCGAGGTGCAGGTAGGCGAGCAGCTCGGTCAGCACGAGCTTCTCGCCGAGCAGGCCGCCGACCACGACGGCTTCGTCCCACGGCACGCCCATGGCGAAGGCGATGGGGGAGAACACCCACCCCAACACCAGCGACAGCGACAGCGGGGCGCCGTGGACCGTGATGGGCAGGAGGGCCAGCAGCCAGTCGGCCATGGCGACGAGGCCCACGAAGGCGATGAGCATGGCGGCGACGTTGATCGCCAGCCGGACGCCCTCGGTCGCCCCGTTGGCGGCCGCCTCGATGGCGTTGCGCGCGGTCTTGTGGTGCTCGGCGGCGACCCGCCCCCCGGTGGCGGGGGTGCCGTCCTCGGGAACCATGATCTTGCTGATCGCCAGGGCAGCCGGCGCGCTGAGGATGCTGGCGGTCACGAGGTGGCCGGCGATCCCCGGGATGTCCTTCAGGATCCCGACGTAGGCCGCCATCACCCCCCCGGCGACCGTGGCGAACCCGCCGGTCATGACCGCGTGCAGCTCGCTGCGGGTCATCCCCTCGACGTAGGGCCGGATCACCAGGGGCGCCTCGGTCTGCCCGACGAAGATGTTGGCCGCCGCCGACAGGCTCTCGGCCCCGCTGGTCCCCATCGTCCGCTGCATCACCCAGGCGATGACGGCGACGATCCGGTGCATGATCCCCACGTGGTACAGCACGCTCATCAGCGACGAGAAGAAGACGATGGTCGGGAGGATCCAGAAGGCGAAGGTCTTGACCGGCGGCGAGATCCGCCCGATGAAGGTGACCGGGTGACCCTCGGCGTCGAGCACCTGGTGCGGCTCCACCGCCTGGAACACGAAGTCCGCCCCCGCTTCGGAGAACGACAGCAGGCGCCGGACGCCGCCATCGACGATGTCGAAGAAGAAGCCCTGCAGGGCCGGCTGCAGGACGATCAGCCCGAACAAAAGCTGCAGCACCACCCCCCAGATCACCGGGCGCCAGCGGATCCTCCGGCGGTCCACGCTGAGCAGCCAGGCCAGCCCGATCATCACGCCCAGCCCGCCCAGGCTGCCGAGCCGACCCGTGATCCCCGGGTCATCGGTCAGGAAGGTCGCAAGGACGGTCGAGGTCATGGAGGCCCCCCGCGCAGGCGGCGGATGCCGGTGACGAGACGAGCCCAGTCGTCCGGGTGGACGAGGGCCGGGTACAGGCTGAGCACCGCGAACGGGAAGATACCGAGCCGCAGCAGCAGGTGGGTCCCCAGGTGGAAGACGACGCCCAGGGCCGCGTACAGGGCCAGGAAGTGCC
>RFKJ01000846.1 GCA_003694325.1 Deltaproteobacteria bacterium | reverse complement strand
GGGGGGAGGGTGCGCGGGCGAATGGACGGCCCCGCCCGGAGGCTCAGGCCAGGATCATCCGGGTGTAGGCGCCGACGAAGAAAGTGAGGATGATGACCCCGATGAAGGTCTCGAGGGTGTTGAGGTACTGCAGGCGCCCATCGTCCTCGCCGAAATCCCAGCCGGTGTTGAACGCCCCCAGGCTCTGCAGCGAGATGTAGTACAGCCCCCAGAAGCCGATGTCCCGGACCCGGACCTCGTCGCCGTTGTAGATCATGATGCTGTCGGGGCAGAACCGGCGGTAGATCCACGCGAACACGGCGCACACCAGCAGGACCGTCCACCCCAGGTTGCCGAGGTTGACGCCCCAGCCGAAGGCCAGCTCGAACACCGGCCAGGACACGAGCCACGCCGCCAGGCCCGGGGGCCCGCCGAACCGACGGCTGCTCTGCAGCTCGGTGTGCTTCAGCCACCAGTAGGCCCAGTCCTCGTCGGCGGTCATCGCCCGGTCCCCGAAGGTCTGCTTGAGGGCCACCAGCTCGTCGGCGAGCCGATCGGCGCAGGCCTCCCGCACCTCGGCGTCGTCGAGCCGGCGACCCCGTCGCATCCGGATGATCTGCGGGGCGTCGGCCAGGACCTCACCGTCGGCGCAGCGCCGGTAGAACAGCCGATGGGTCTCGCTGGCCTGCCACAACCAGCCCCAGTCATCATCGGCGACCACCTGGTCCCGATCGATCTCGAAGGCGTTCAGCTCGGCTCCGAAGAACGAGATCGTCGCCCCGCCGGCCAGCGCGGCGTCGGTCAGGGTCACCCGGCCGCGGACGTTGGCGTCGTCGAGGATGAGGGCCCGGTGGAAGACCGCCTCGTTGAGGGACAACTCGTTGGCGAAGATCGTGGTGAAGTCGGCGACGCTGTACCAGGTGGTGCGCTCGAAGTGGCTCTCGCCGAGAAACTGCGTGTTGTAGAACTCCGCGGTGGTTTCGGATCCCGGGCGACCGAATCGCACCCGCTCGAAGATCGTGAACCCCTCGAGCACCGAGTTGGCGAACGACAGGTTGCCGTCGACCCGGGCGGTGAGGTCGTCGACGCTGGTCACGCCGTAGCTGTTCTGGGTGGTCAACGGCTTCTCGGCGTCCTGGTCCCCCTGGTAGTCGCGGTACAGCGACAGCAGGGGGCGCGGGTCGTCGAGGTGCTGGGACCGGGTGATCTCGTCGAGGGAGAACCGGAGCTTTCCGGTGACGCGCACGTCGACGATGGCGGTGTCGCCCTGCAGCCAGGCGCCCATGAAGTCCATGCCGTCGAGCTGCATCTCGCGGAGACTGACCGTGTCCTCGAACACCGCGCGGCTCATGTTGAGGCGGCCGCCGAGCTGGCTGCGGTTCATGCTCAGCGGGCCGTGGAAGACCGAGTTCTCGAAGGTGGCGCCGCGCACCCACTCGCAGCGGTCGAAGGAGGCGGCGGCTTCGAACACGGCGGAGTCGAAGTAGACGTCCCGGTCGCTGAACATCCCCCGGAAGCTGACCGGCGCGAGGTACCGGGTGTGGCCGAAGTACACGGCGTCGGTCATGTGGGCGCCCTTGAAGTTGGCGCCGGCGGCGAACACGCTGAACCGGAAGTCGGCGGTGCCGTGGAAGTCGGCGTCGCGAAAGTCGGCCTCCCCCTCGAAGACCGCCAGGGGCGCCATCGCGTTGCGACCGGTCACCGTGACGTCCTGCAGGTTGACCCGTCCCAGGAAGATCCCGTCCTTGAGGGCGAGCTCGTCGATGCGGCTGGCGGGAATGGTGGGGGAGCGGTTGACCTCGCCCTTCCAGGTCTTGCCGACGTCGACGTCTCCCAGGACGATGGCCGGCAGGACGAGCTTGCCGAGGTCCCGGTCGGGGATGTGGATGCTGCCCACGATGCACCGGGACAGCATGATCATCTCGGGCAGCTCGGGCGCTCGCTCGGCCGTCAGGTCGAGGTGATCGATGTAGCAGTAGCGAAGCCGGCCCCCGGCCTCGATCAGCCGGTCGACCACGTCGTCGTCGTCGATGACCTCCAGGTACCGGGTGGCGCCGGTCGAGGTGGTGTAGATCGGGACCTGCTCGCCGCGCTGGGCGCGGGCCACCCGGTCCCGCACGTCGGCCACCGCCTCGGCGAACAGCGCGTCCCGCTCGGGGTGGACGCTGGCGATGCGCAGCACCTGCATGGTGGTGCGGATGTCGTCGGCCATCCCCTCCCGGTACCGCGCCGCGGCTTCCTCGAAGCGGCCGAGACGCTCGAGAATGAGGGCCTCCCGCAGCATGGGACGGTAGGGGAGGTACCGGGTCAGCTCCGACTTGTCGACGGCCAGGGCGTAGAGCTCGCGGGCGAGGTCCAGGTCCCCCTGGTCCCGGTAGTGGTCGGCGGCGGTGAGCAGGGCGCGGGGATCGTCGATGTCCCGGGCCTGGTCGAGCGAGGTGATCGCCGGGGGAGCGCCCCGGCCCCCGGCAGCCACGGCCGGGGGCGCTGCAACGAGGAGGCACCACCCGAGCAGCAGCAGGCGCAGCCACGTGCCCCGGGCGGTCCGGCCGCCTGCCCTCCCGGCGGGATGCTTCGCGGCAGGACCCACGCGGTCACCGGGCGACGGGGTTGCGACGCAGCACCCAGCCCTGGTCATCCGTCAGCGTCGTGCTCGCCTCGACGGAGGGTGCCCAGAACATGACGTTCTCGGCGCCCTTGCCGGCGCACTCCTCGCGGTCGAGCAGCCCGTTTCCATCGGTGTCGGAGGAGGCCGGGCACTCCGGCGTGTCGGTGAGGGGGTCGAAGGCCGAAGCGTTCTTCTCGGTCGTGTGGAACAGCCCCATGAAGTGCGCGCCTTCGTGGGCCAGGATGAGCCCGACCTCCCGGGAATCGGCCCGCAGGTCGACGGTGGTGACGGCCATCCCCGACTTGCTCGTCCCCGCCACGGTCGGGACCCCCGGCGGTCCGGCGGCGATGCCGAGGATGGTGGCGCCGCTGCTGCTGGCGATCTCCTCGACGAAGAAGACGGTCAGCGCCCGGGCGGGGCCGTCCACCTCGGTCTTGAACAGCTCGCCCAGCTCGCTGGTGTCGGTGTCCGAGACGTCGATCACCTGGTAGCGGGAGACATCCCCGGGAAAGTCGAAGTAGCGGACCTCGCCGATGGTCACGCCCGCTGCGGACCACAACCCCTCGGCGTAGCGCAGGGCGGCCTGGAAATCCTCGTCGTCGGGGGCGCTGGCGGCGTCGAGACCCAGGGAGTCGAGGCCGACGAAGACGGCGTTGAGGTCGACGGTCGCCGTGCTGCCGGGGCTCTCCACCCGGTAGACCGCGCCACAGTCGACGGTGGTGGGCCGGCCGCCGGTGGCGATCCAGACGTCGACGGACCAGGAGCCGGCGCGGATGTCGTGGTCGGGCGAGACCGGCATGAGGATGGGCAGGGTGTCGTCGTGATTCCCGACGCGCATGGGGGTGTCGGTGTGGCCCTCGACGTACTCGTTGGTGTAGAAGTCGCCCCCCGACGGATCGACGATCCGCCAGGCGGTACCCAGGGTGTCGTAGCCGTACTCGCCGCAGTGCACCGCCACGCTGGAGGTACCGTCGGGGACTTCGAGGGGGATGGCCCCGGTGAGGCCGCCGGTGTCGGTCGTGTAGCTGCCGAGCGACTCCGTGCGGACGTTGCCCATGCCGCCGCCGGTGTCGTCGCCGACCTTGTCGCCGCAGGCGGTGGCGAGGACCAGGATGAGCGGGGGGATGATCATGCAGCCTCCAACGGGCGGGCAGAGAGGGGCGGGAGCGCAGCGGCTATCGGCCGAGGGCGGTGCGGATGCCGTCCTTCACCGTGGGATCGGTCTCGGTGGCCAGGCGCGCCTCGAGCACCGCCCGGGCCGCGTCGCTGTCGATGGAGGCCAGGGCCTTGACGACCGCGACGCGAAGCTGCAGGTCGTCGGACTGCAGGGCGGTGCGCAGGTCCTCGACGGCGCGATCGCCCCAGCCGGTGGCCAGGGCGCCGGCCGCCTTGCGGGCGAGGAGCCGGTCGTCGGAGGACAGCCACGCGACAAGGGCATCGTGCACCGCATCGTCGGGGAACCAGCCCAGGGCCGTGACCGCCCGGCCCCGGCGGCTGGGGGGAACCGACGGGTTTCGGGCGATCTCCAGCAGCTCGGCGGCCACTCCTTCGCCCAGGGGGGCGAGGCTCTCCCGGGACGGTGGGTCCTCGACGCCATCGAGCGCGGCCAGCACCGAGTCGCGGAGCGGGCCGGCGACGGCGGGAAGGGAGATGGACAGGGCGAGGCCCAGCAGCATGGGCAGGCGGCGCATGGGGACTCCGAGGACGTGGGACCGGACCGGGAGAGGCCGTAGCATGGCCCGGGAGGGGCCCCGGTCGCAAGCCGGGCCCGAGCCGGGGCGCGAGCCGGGTCGTCCGGCGGGGGGAGTGCACCGGCGGCAGCCGGACCGCGGAGGCCACTCCGCGCAGCCGCCGGGGCGTCCACGGGTTGACGGTCCGCTCGCCCCCCGGTAGGGCGGCGCCCGCCCTACTTGGAGCGCCCATGTCGACAACCGGCCGAACTTCGCTGCCTTGGGGGCTGCTCTCCGGGGACAACGCCGCCTGGGTGGACGCGCAGTATCGCGCCTGGCTGGCCGATCCCGGCGCGGTGGACCCGGCCTGGGCGCGGCTGTTCGAGCAGCACGTACCGCCCGCGGACCCCCGCGCCGGGATGGCGCCAGCACCCGACCTCCGCAGCATCTTCGCCCCCGGCGGCGGCCAGGGGGGATGCGACCCCAGCGCGGTGATGGAGGCAGCCGAGCGCCAGGCCAAGGTGATGCTGCTGGTCAATGCCTTCCGGGTGCGCGGCCACACCGAGGCCAACATCGATCCGCTCGGCCGCCGGGACACCCGCCCCCACCCCGAGCTCACCCTGGAGTACTACGGGCTCGGTCCCGAGGACCTGGACGTGCCGGTGTCGGGTCGGGGGATCTTCGGCGTCCCCCCGGTCACGACCCTCCGCCACATCATCACCCGGATGCGGAAGGCCTACTGCGGCGGATTCGGGGTCGAATTCATGAACATCGGCGACCCCCGCCGCAAGGCCTGGCTCCAGGAGCGATTCGAGACGGTGCAGGACCGACGGGTCATGTCCAAGGCCCAGTGCCTCAAGGCGCTGCGGCAGATGGCGGACGCCCAGCACTTCGAGGCCATGCTCCACCGGCGCTTCCCCGGCACCAAGCGCTTCTCCCTCGAGGGGGCCGAGACCCTGATCCCCCTCCTCGACGACCTCATCGAGGCGCTGGTCCCCCGAGGGATCGAGATGATCGTGCTGGGCATGGCCCACCGGGGCCGCCTCAACGTCCTCGCCAACATCGTCGACAAGCCGGTGCCGGACATCCTCGCCGAGTTCGAGGACCGCCCGACCCAGCGGTTCTCGGGGTCGGGAGACGTCAAGTACCACCTCGGCTACACCCACGAGCACACCACCAGCAGCGGCCAGCAGGTCGTCCTGAGCCTCACCTTCAACCCCTCGCACCTCGAGGCGGTGGACCCCGTGGTCGAGGGGCGGTGTCGAGCCGTCCAGGACCGCCGGGGGGACACCGAGCATGCCCGGTCCCTGCCCATCCTCATCCACGGGGACGCTGCGTTCGCCGGGCAGGGGCTGGTGGCGGAGACGCTGAACCTCAGCGGCCTGCGGGGGTACCGCACGGGCGGGACCATCCACGTCATCGTCAACAACCAGATCGGGTTCACCACCGCGCCCAGCGATGCCCGGTCCACCGACTACTGCACCGACGTCGCCCGGATGCTCCAGGTGCCGATCTTCCACGTCAACGGCGAAGACCCCGACGCCGTGGCCACCGTGGCGGCCATCGCCGCCGAGTGGCGCCAGACCTTCCGCAGTGACTGTGTCATCGACATGTACTGCTACCGGAAGTACGGCCACAACGAGGGGGACGAGCCCAGCTTCACCCAGCCGCTGCTCTACGACCTCATCCGCAATCGACCGACTCCCCTGGAGGTCTACGCCGAGACCATCGCCCGTCGCTACGACGACATCGACGAGAGCGAGATCGCGGCGGTCATCGAGGACAGCCGGCAGCGCCTGGAGGAGATCCTCAACCAGCCGGCCCCGCCGGTCGTCGACTCCTACCAGGGAAACGCCGAGACGAGCCTGGGGCGGGTCTGGTCGGCCTACCGCCAGGGAGCCACCGTCCACGACCCGGTGGACACCACCGTGGACCGGGAGCGTCTCGTCGAACTGCTGCAGAAGGCCAACACGCTGCCGGACGGGTTCCACGCCCACCGGAAGATCCAGCGGCTCTTGGCCCAGCGGCGGGAGATGGCCCGCGGCGAGCGCCCCGTCGACTGGGCGGTGGGTGAGCAGGCCGCCTACGCCACCCTGGTGGCCGAGGGGCACCCGGTCCGCCTGTCGGGGCAGGACTCGGGGCGGGGGACCTTCTCCCACCGACACGCGGTGCTCACCGACGTGAAGACCGGCGAGGAATACGTCCCGCTGTGCCACCTGGACCCGGGGCAGGCGCGATTCCAGGTCTACGACAGCATGCTGTCGGAGGCGGGCGTGCTGGGCTTCGAGTTCGGCTACACCCTCGACTACCCCGAGACCCTGGTGCTCTGGGAGGCGCAGTTCGGCGACTTCGCCAACGGCGCGCAGATCATCATCGACAACTTCATCATGGCCACCGAGCAGAAGTGGGACCGCTGCTCGGGCCTGGTGATGCTGCTGCCGCACGGCTACGAGGGGCAGGGTCCCGAGCACAGCTCGGCGCGCCTGGAGCGGTTCCTGCAGCTCTGCGCCGAGGAGAACATCGTCGTGGCCAACTGCACGACCCCGGCCAACTTCTTCCACCTGCTGCGGCGGCAGGTCCTGTGGCGGTTGCGCAAGCCCCTCATCCACCTCTCTCCCAAGTCCCTGCTCCGCCACCCCCGGTGCACCTCGACCCTCGACGAGCTGGCGTCCGGCCGCTTCCGGCGGGTGCTGGAGGATCCCGACGTCCCGCCCGAGCAGGCCTCCCGCCTCATCTTCTGCAGCGGCAAGGTGTTCTACGATTTGCAGGACGCCCGGGGTGAACGGCGGGACGTCAGCATCGCCCGCCTCGAGCAGCTCTACCCCTTCCCGGCGGACCGGGTCCAGGAGCTGGTGCGACGCGCCGGCGCCGGGACCGAGATCGTCTGGTGCCAGGAGGAACCCCGCAACATGGGGGCCTGGCCGATGATGGACGAGTGGATGACCGACGCCCTCGGCGAGCGGCCGACCTACGCCGGTCGCCCCCCGGCGGCCTCCCCCGCCACCGGCTCACCCCGCAAGCACCGGCAGGAGCAGGCCGCCCTGCTGGAGGCGGCGCTCGAAGGACCGGCCCGGCCCATCGCCCTTCGCTGAATCCCACCGGCTGTTCCCGCCAGGGCAGTCGCCCACGGTCGCACGACAACAGAGGCACATCCCATGTTCGAGCTCAAGGTCCCGCAGATCGGAGAGTCCATCACCTCGGCGTTCATCGGCACCTGGCACAAGCGCCCGGGGGAGGCCGTCACCAAGGGGGAGACCATCGTCGAGATCGACTCCGACAAGGCGTCGCTGGAGGTGCCGGCCCCCGTCGATGGGGTGGTTCGCGAGCTGCGGGCCGAGGAGGGCGACGAGGTGGACATCGGCGCGGTCATCGCCCTCATCGAGGAGGGAGCCGTGGCCGAGGCCGAGCCGGGGGCCGCGACCGAGCAGTCGTCGGGTCCGGCGGCGGATGCCGGCTCCCCCGCGGCGGCCTCGGGGACGACGGCCCGGGCGGCCACCCCCAGCCCCAAGGGGCCGCAGGCGGGCCCCGCGGCGCGGCTCGCCGCGGCCGAGCACGGGGTCGACCTGCGACAGGTCCAGGGCTCCGGGGTTCGCGGGCGGGTGCTGTCCCGCGACGTGACCTCGGCGGCCGAGGCCGGCGGGGGCCCGGCCTCGACGCCGTCTCCCCAGGCCGCAGCTCCACCTCCCGTCGCCGAGCTCGAGGAGCGGGTGCTGATGACCCCCTTGCGGCGCACCATCGCCCGTCGCCTCGTGGCCGCCCAGCAGACCGCCGCCATGCTGACCACCTTCAACGAGGTGGACCTCAGCGAGGTCATCGCGTTGCGCAAGCGCTACCAGGAGCGGTTCGTGGAGCGGCACGGGCACAAGCTCGGCTTCATGTCCTTCTTCGTGAAGGCGGCGGTCGAGGCCCTCAAGGCCTTCCCGGCGGTCAACGCCTCCATCGACGACAGCGATCCCGAGCGCCCGGCGATCGTCTACAAGCGCTACTACAACATCGGCGTGGCCGTCTCGACCGACCGCGGGCTGATGGTCCCGGTGGTTCGCCACGCCGATCGACTGTCCTTCGCCGAGATCGAGCAGGCGATCAGCGAGCTGGCCGCCCGGGGGCGGGAGGGCCGCCTGCGGCCGGACGATTTTGCTGGCGGAACCTTCACCATCAGCAACGGTGGCGTCTTCGGTTCGCTGCTGTCCACGCCGATCCTCAACCCGCCGCAGGTCGGGATCCTCGGCATGCACAGCATCCAGGAACGCCCGGTGGGAATCGACGGCCAGGTGGTCCTCCGGCCGATGATGTACCTGGCGCTGTCCTATGACCACCGGATCATCGACGGGCGCGAGGCGGTTCGCTTCCTGGTCCGCATCAAGGAGCTGGTGGAGGCGCCGACCCGGCTGCTGCTGGAGGTGTGACCCGCCCGCCGCCGCCCCCGTCCACGGTGCTTCACCCGGGCAGGAAATCGACGAGCAGGCGGTTGACGGCGTCCGGTGCCTGCTGGTGGACGAAGTGGCCGACACCCGGCAGCCGCTCGACCCGCAGGTTCCGGACGTGGTCGTCCAGGTCGTCGAGGAGGGCCGGCCCGAGGACGGCGTCGTCCAGGCCCCAGATCACCAGGGTGGGCGCCTCCACCGGGCGCAGTCGGCGCCGGAGGGTCGGCAGGTCGTACCGGAACAGCGCCCGGTAGTAGTGGACCGGCCCTCGGAGGGCGACCGGGCTGTCGAAGCACTGGGCGTAGATGCCGCGGACGTCTTCGGGCAGGGGGGGTACCCCGACCACCGGCCCGGGCGCCAGGCCGTGGGTGCGGGCGAGCCGGGTGAGGATCCGCTCGGGGAGGACCGGCACCTGGAAGGCCAGCATGTACCAGCTTCGCCGGAGCTGCGCCGGGGAGCGCAGGGCCCGGAGGAAGGAGCCGGGGTGGGGCGCGTTGAGGATGGCGAGGCGGTCGACCGTGGCGGGGTGCATCATCGCGAGGCACCACGCCAGGGCACCGCCCCAGTCGTGGCCGACGACGTGGGCCCGACCCCCGGCCGCCAGGTCGAGCAGCGCGACCAGGTCCTGGAGCAGGGCATCGACGCGGTAGTCGGCCACCGCCGGCGGGCGCGAGCTGAGGCCGTAGCCTCGGAGGTCCGGGGCGATGACCCGGAAGCCCGCGGCCGCCAGGGCCGGAAGCTGGAACCGCCAGGTGATCCAGCAGTCCGGAAAGCCGTGGAGCAGCACCACCGGCGGTCCGTCGACGGGCCCGGCTTCGGCGAGGTGCAGGGTGATCCCGTGCGGCAGCCGAAGCTGGCGGTGCCCCACGGTCGTCCAGGCAGCGGGTTCGGTCACGCCTCGACCTCGTGTTCCTGGTTGCCGAGGAAGCGGGCCGGGGAGGTCACGGTGGTGCAGCACAGCAACATGAATCCCCGGGCGATGTGCTCCTCCTCCAGGACGTACTGCTCGTCCATCTCGGCAGAACCCTCGATGATCCGCGCCGCGCAGCTCAGGCAGCCACCCGACCGGCAGGAGTAGGGCAGCGCCAGGCCGGCGCGTTCGGCGGCGTCGAGGACGGTTTCGCCGGGCTCACAGGTGAACTCCAGCCACCGGTCCAGCTCGGCGTCGAACACGGCGACCGGAATCGCCGCGTCGGTGGTCTCGAAGGTGGGACGGTGGTGGGCGTTGCGAACGGGGGCGTCGTCGGCGGCGG
>RFKJ01000845.1 GCA_003694325.1 Deltaproteobacteria bacterium | reverse complement strand
CGGGGGAGTCGGCCATCGCGGTGGATGGCAGGCCACCCCCTGCCCCCACCGTTGCTTCCCATCCCGACCCCGGACCTGCCTCCATGCCCAGCAAAGTCGACCTCGGCAAGCGCTACACCTGCTTTCAGTGCGGCAAGGGCTTCTACGACCTCAACCGCCCCGATCCCGTGTGTCCCAAGTGCGGGGCCGACCAGCGCGACGACCCCACGCCCGACCCGCGGGTGGCGGTGATGTCCAAGTACAAGACGTCGTCGAAGCCGGTCAAGCCCACGGTCAGCGCCGCCTACGACAAGGACCTCGACGACGATGTCGAGGTCGTGGACGACGAGGTCGATGTCGACGTCGACGACGACGACGACGACCTGCCGGTGGACGCCGACATCTGACCCGGCCCTCCGGTCGGAGGGCGGCGCCGGGCGATTCAGTCCGCACCCGCTGCATAAACCGCGCCCGGCCCACAGGTCGGTCGCCCCCGGGGAGTCGGCGGGCAGTCCACCTCCACCAGCCACAGGCCGGCCGCCGGCAGCGTCGGCCCGGCCGCCGACCGACGCCGGGCTGCGATGATGGCCGACACCGCGTCGGGGGAGATCCGCCCCCGGCCCACCTCCACCAGGGTACCGGCCATGATCCGGACCTGGTGGCGCAGGAAGCCGTTGCCCTGCACCTCGATGTGCAGCTCGTCGTCGCGCCGGATGACCGCCACCTCGGTCAGGGTGCGGACGGTGGTCCGCGCCGAACAGCCGGCTGCCCGGAAGCTCTGCATGTCGTGTCGCCCGACGAGGTGCCGGGCGGCCCGCTGCATGGCGGCGAGGTCCAGGTCCCGGGACAGGTGGAGGACCTGTCCGTGTCGAAACGGGCAGCGGGCCGGCCGGGTCAGGATCCGGTAGCGATACCGCTTGCGGCGCGTCCATCGCCGGGGATCGAAGTCGATGGGCGCGGGGCTGGCGGCCAGGCAGGCGATGTCGGGGGGCAGGCAGTGGTTCAGCCCGTGGACGATGGCCCGCTCGGTGCGCGGCACCGACGTGGTGAACGCCGCGACCTGCTGCAGCGCGTGGACCCCGGCGTCCGTGCGCCCGCTGGCCTCCACCCGCGCCGACGCCCCCCCCAGCACCCGCTGCAGGGCCTCCTCCACCACCTGCTGGATCGTCCGCCCGTGACCGGCCGGTTGGACCTGCCACCCCGCGTAGGCCCGACCGTCCCAGGCCAGCTCCAGGCGCCAGCGCCGCGGCGGGACCGGTCCCGTCCCGGGCCGGGTCGTCACCGGGTATGCACCCGGACGCCGACGCTGAGCTGGTCGTTGGAGAGATCCAGCCCGTCGCTGAACACCCCCACGACCTGCCGACGCCACTCCACGGTCAGGTAGCTGTCGACGATTCCCAAGCGGGCCTGGGTGGTATCCGCCCGGGAGGGCTCGAAGATGTCCAGCAGGACCTGGCCACCGGCGGCGAAGTGGACCCCGGCCTTGCCGCCGCCGATACCCGCGTGGCCCCCGGAATTGTCGGTCTCCCAGCTCTCCCGCCACAGCCAGTAGTCGGCGCCGACGCTGGCGTAGGGCACGAACGGCTGCTCGTCGAGGAGGTCGAGCCGGAGGCCGAGGTTGGCGGTGACCGGAACCGCGTACAGCAGGTCGCTCTGGGTCGAGGCGACCCCCGATTCGGTGAGCAGGGTCCCCTTCTTCCGGTAGAAGCCGGCTCCGGCCGAGACCTGGAACACCCGCCAGAAGGTCGGCCCGCCCTCCAGCCACAGGATGTTGTGCCCCCCGTCCCCCAGCACCTGGGCGATGGCGTTGTCCTCGGCGAACCACATCGGGCCGAAGCGCAGCTCGACCCCGGCCCGGGGGACGACCTTG
Organism: Deltaproteobacteria bacterium; assembly: GCA_003694325.1. GTDB lineage: Bacteria > Myxococcota_A > UBA796 > UBA796 > UBA2385 > J125. The sequence goes on along the minus strand of RFKJ01000845.1, from coordinate 3,435 downwards.
CCCTCGTCGGGGACCAGCTCCTCGACCGTGGGCAGCCAGTCGGCGTCGACGGTGTCGTCGCCCGCGGAGTCGTCGCCCGCGGAGTCGTCGCCCGCGGAGTCATCGCCCGCCGAGTCGTCGCCCGCCGAGTCGCCGCCCGCGGAGTCCCCGGCCGTACCGTCCAACGCGTGGGCGTCCCCCGCCGCGGGGTCCGCCAGCCCGGAGTCTGCCGCAGCGGCACCGCGGGTGGTCGCGTCCGCCGCGGCGGCGGCGTCGCTTTGGGCTGCGCGAGCCGACGGGGCCAGGGAGAGCAGGGCCAGGCCCGAAAGGACGCCCACCGCGCTCGTCGCTCCCCGGCGACGGCGCCGCCCCACGGCCAACAGGCCGCCCAGGCCGGCGAGGAGCCCCGACGCCGCGCCGGACATGCCGCAGAACCCTCCCGCCTCCCCGGCGAGCTCGGCCGCCGAGAGGGTCTCTTCAGGGGTACCGGTCACGACGTCGCTCATGGGTCCCTCCAGCCCGCCGCTGTCCGTCGCGCGGGCCGCGATGTAGTACAGGGTGCCGTTGGTCAGGGGCGATAACTCGACCTCGATCGACTCGGCGGGGGAGACGCTCACCTCGATGGGGGCGGCGATGTCGTCCGGCCCCTCGTATTCGGGCCCGCCCTCGGGCCAGTCCGCGGCCGAGAACTCCACCGTGCTCAGGTAGACGGTCACGGTGGCGATGTCGGCGTCATCCGGCGCGGTCAGCGACAGGGTGAGGTAGCCGTCGGCGATCCCCACCGAGGACTCCGACAGGGACACCGCGCCCGGGGGGTTGTCGACGCTGACCACGGTCGCGTCGTGCCCGGCGAGGCCGGTGCCGTCCTTCACCACCACCCGGAGCTGGTTGTCTCCCTCGACCCAGTCCGAGTCGACGCCCACCTGGGCTTCGACGGTCTCGCCGGCGGTGACGCTGCCCTCGCTCAACAGGGTGCCCCCGTCGTCGCTGTCGGTCCCCAGGCGCAGCTCGAAGGTGCCGTCGGTGTCGCTGGTGAAGCGGACTTCGACCGTGTCGCCGGCCCCGGCCACCGTCGGATCGGTGGCGGTGATGTCCACCCACGGCCGATCGGTGGCCACCCACAGCGAGCCGTCTTCGGTGCCGGCCACCAGGTAGTCGTCGAGGACCACCGCCATCTCGGTCACCGCCGTGTCCGTCGTCGGCCACGGCAGCTCGTCCTGCACGATGTTGCCGGTCACGCCCGTGCTGCTGTCCCAGGTGAACCACAGGGTGGAGTGGAGCCCCTCGTCGGCCACCGCGAGCATCCCGTCCTGCTCCAGCAGGCCCAGCGCGTCGACCTCGGAGAGCCCATCACCGCTGGTGATCTGCAGGTCCCAGCCGTTGTCTCCGGTGTTGAACCGGGCGACCGTGGATCCCCCACCCGCCAGGATGCTTCCCCCGGTGCTGGAGATCACCAGGTCCCGGCCCTCCAGCGAGCTGAGGCTGCCCGACTCCGACGCCAGGCTGCCGCTGCTCAGGGTGACCTTGGACAGGTTGTCACCCCCGTGCAGGACGAAGGCGGTCCCGCCGGACAGCGCGATGTCCTCGAAGCCGCTGGAGGACGTGGTCACCGGGAAGCCACCGACCCCATCGACCGTGCCGCCGTCGGGGTCCACGCTGTGCAGGGTGGGGTAGCTGCCGTCGTCGGGGTCGGTCAGCACGTAGAGCAGGCTGCCATCCCCGACCACCCCGAGGACCGCACCGTCCCCCACCTCGAACGCCGTCTCGACGGAGCCGAGGTGCCCGTCGACGAGGGTCGTCGTCGCGACGCTGCCATCTCCACAGCCGGTGTAGACGTGGACCTCGGAACCGTCGTCCCAGAACGCCACCCCCATCGCCCCGGAACAGGCCGACACCGTCTCGACCTCCCAGCTTCGCAAATCGAGGGTGCCCAGCAGGCCGGCCTCGGTGTCGACGAACACCAGGGCCAGCGCATCGGGGCCCGGGGCCAGGTCCCAGGGCGCCCCCGACGTCGCGTCGATCGAGGCGGCGACGCGGTCGGGAACCCCGGCCCGGGCAGCCGGTGCACGCAGGAGGGCCAGGGCGACGAGCACGAGCGAAAGGGGGCGACGGGTCATGCCGCCCGTCCATGCACGGTTCGTGCCGACGTTCCCCTCGCGCCGCCGCACCCCCACCGGCCCCGCGCGCCGGACAGATTGTCACCGACCGGCGCGCTACAGCATCCCCTCCCGCCACAGCGTCGTGGCCACGGCGATGGCGTTGCCGGTCGCCGCGAAGCGCAGGTTGTCGGCCATGGCCCAGAGGTGGACCGCCCCACCCGCCGGGTCCTTCCGCAGCCGACCGACGTAGAGACCGGCCCGCCCGACGAGGCGACGTGGACCGGCCAGCGGCTCGGCCAGGCGGATCGTCGGCCCGGCCTCCAGGCGTCGCCGGATCTCGTCGAGATCGGCGTCGGCCTCCAGCGCGACGCGCAGGGAGGCGGCCACGCCGGAGAACAGGGGCGCCACGGCCAACGACAGGGCGATGTGCGGCGGGGGCAGCTCGACGAGGGTCGCCACCTCCGCAGCGACCCGCCGTTCGGCCTCGCTCCAGCCGGCGAGCGGATCGTCGTCGGCCGCCGGCACCGTGCCCACGGCGGGCAGCAGGTCGAAGGCCAGCCCGGTCGGGAACACCCGGCGTGGCGGCTGGCGCTGGTTGAACAGCGCGACCACCTGCCCGGACAGCTCCTCGGCACCGGCTCGACCGGCCGCGCCTGCGCTGAGCAGCACGGTCCCGGACACCGACTCCGGCACGAGGTCGCGCAGGGCGGCCACCACGGTCGCGACGACCACGGTCGGAGCCGACGGCGAGCTGGCCATCCGCAGCCGGGACGCCTCGGCGAGCGCCTCGATGCCGACAGCCGGGACCACCATCGGCGCCCGCCCGGCCAGGGCGCCGCCGATCTCCACGACCATGATCCCCTGCTCGGCCAACGCCGACGCCAGGGGCACGGACACCTCCGGTGGCACCGCCAGGAAGGCGAGCTGCACCCCCTCGAAGGCGGGCAGCTCCCCGGGTTCGCCGGACAGCACCTGGACCCGGTGGGAGCGGCCGCCGACGTCGACGGTCTGGCCGGCGCTGGACCGCCCGGCCACCAGCCGCAGTTCGCGGACCGGCAATGCCGACCGCTCCAGGGTCGCCACCAGGTCCCGGCCGACTGCCCCGGTGGCGCCGACCACCGCGATCGTCAGGCCCTCGGCGGGCTGGGTCTCCGACATCGCTTCCTCCGTCTGGGGGGCCGCAGGCGTCCTGTGCGCCGGCGTCGCGGGCTGGCGGTCTCAGGAATCGGCGTGGGCCCCCGACCGGACGCCAAGACCGGCCGGCGGCACCGCGTCCGCTGCCCGCAGGTAGCGCAGGGCCACCGTCCCGGCATCCACCGCCGGCAGGTCTTCGCGGGCCGCGAGGGCCGCCGCCTCG
>RFKJ01000072.1 GCA_003694325.1 Deltaproteobacteria bacterium | reverse complement strand
CGTCGGGCTCCTCGGCGGCATCGTCTCCGCCGGGGGCGGCCGCACCGACGTCGCCGGGGGAGCCCGCGGCCGGCGCGTCGTCGACCCCGTCGACCTCGGCCGGACCGGCAGCCTCGCCGCTGGGGGCCTCCTCCACCCCCGCCGTGCCGTCCGCCACCGGGGCCGCCGTTCCCACGGCGGTGGAGTCTCCGTCCGCTGCCCCGCCGCCCGTCGGCACCCGGAGCCGCTGGACCCGGCGCCCGGCCGGATCGATGGGCGAGAAGATCCGCCACCGGGCATCGGTCACCCCCCAGATCCCCCGCTCCAGGGCGACGAGGATGCTGCGTCCGGCGTCGTCCACCGGGGCCCCCGGCGAGGTGCCCGGCAACGCCAGCCCGCTGCCCTCGGCCACCGGCACCCGCTGCAACCCCTCCTCGACCAGCCACTCCGACGTGTCCGGGGCGGTCGTGCCCAGCAGGCCGGTGTCGGCCAGGGCCTGGGCGGTGAGGATCCACGCCGGCAGGGCGCCGCTGGCCCCCTGCAGCCGCACCCCGCCCCGCCGCATGGAGCGGTTGTCGTCGTAGCCGACGTAGACCGCCAGGGTGTAGCCCTCACCCCAACGCCAGGCCGGCCCGTCCGGGCCGTCCACGACCCGGGGCACGAAGCCGACGAACGCGGCATTGCGGTAGTCGTTGGTCGTGCCCGTCTTGCCGGCCACCGGCACCGGCCGGCCATCCAGGGTGATCGCGCCGTTCGCCCGGCGGCCGGTCCCCCACCGGACCACGTTGCGCAGGATGTCGCCGGTCAACCGCCCGGCCACCGGCTCGGTGAGCGGGCGGGCCTGTGGCGTGGCCCGGTAGAGCACCGCCCCGTCGCGATCGCGGATCTCGGCGATGAGCAGGGTGGCGGCGTCGGGAGCGTCGACCTCGATGCCGTGGTGGAACAACCCCCCGCCGCCCGGGTCCGACCGACCCGGGATCGACGCCACGCCGGGGAACCGCCAGGCCTCGCCCCGCAGCATGCCCTGGTAGAGGCTGGCCGCCTCCTCGACGCTGATGTCGACCGCCCCCAGCGGCAGCGACAGCACCGGCGGCAACTCGGTCTGCACCCCGTAGGCGGCCGCCAGCTTCGCCAGGTAGCGCATCCCGACGAGCTGGCGGTAATCGGGGTGGTACTGGAGCACGTCGAGGCTCCAGGGGTCGGCCTGCTGCAGCACGAGGAGCCGGCGAGCCATGATGCGGTCCAGGCGGTCGAGCAGCTCCCGGGAGATCCGCCCCTCGATGGGCATGTCCGCACCATCGCCCAGGGGAAGGCGGACCCCGTCGGCGATCGCCCCCAGCAGGTGCTCGCCCACCTCGGCCCAGCCCTCGCCCTGCTCGCCGCAGCCCGGCTGGAGCGCCCCGAGATGGGGGCGGACCCGCAGCAGCGCGACCTCGGCCGGCGACGGCACCGGCGCCTCGCCGTCCACGGCACGCCGCAGCCGGGAGAGCTGCGCGTCGCACCGACCGGCCAGCTCCGACAGCCGGAGGTAGTTGAACCGCAGGGCCGCCTGTCGCTCCGGCCGGCCGGCCTGGCGTTGCAGCTCGGCCTCGATCCCGCTGCCGTAGAACATCCCCGCCAGCGCCAGGGCCTCGTCGTCGCGACCGGACTCCCACAGCTCGCGGACCAGTTCCCCGCGCGCGGCCGTAAACGCCACCAAGGGCAGGCGCTCGGCGGTGGAGATGACCCCCTCGTCGTCGCGGATGCGCCGGATCCACGCCGCCCGGTCCTCGCCCTCGCGGGGGACGAGGTCCACGGCTGCCGCGACCTCGGCGAAGCGTTCGGGGTCCGCCCGGTCCAGCAGGTGGGCGAGCAGCCAGATGCTGGCCAGGTTCTCCGACCGGGTCCCCGCCCAGGCGAGGCTGCTGGTGGGCACCGATCGGTGATCGGGCCGGGGGTAGTACCAGCTCCCCTCGAAGTGGAAGGCCTGTCCGGGGCGGTTGTCGAGGGGATCGTCGGGCGCCCAGCCGAGCTGGAGGGCCGCGAAGTACAGAACCGGCTTCCATGTACTGCCAAGCTGCCGCTTCGCGGTCACCGCGCGGTTGAAGTTGCGGTTGTCGTTGCCGCCGACCATGGCCCGGATCCGCCCGTCCTGCAGCAGCATCACCGCCCCCTGCAGTTCCGGCCGCAGTTCCAGGTCGCAGCGGGCCGAGCCCTCGGCCTCGCCGGTCGACCGGACGCTGACCCACACGATGCTGCCCGGCGAGAGCGCGTCGAGGACCTCGCCGACGTCCGCCTTCGTCGGCCGCCGCCACGGCTCCCCCTTGCGCGCCCGGGCGACGATGGTGGCCACCCGCTCGATGCCCTCGCCATCCACCCGGCAGCTCGCCCCGCCGAGGTCCAGGTCGAGGAACGGCTCCGTCACGCTGCCCGCCGTCGTGACCCGCGCCCGGCGGAACTCGTACCGCCGGGGCCGATCGTGGGGGTCGAGGGCTGGCGGTTCGGCATCGTCGAGCCGGAAGCTCGCCGCTCCCCGCCAGGTCTCGGCCCCTCCCTCGATGAGCGGGCCGACCTCGGTGAGGTGGTGCCACAGCGCCCAGGTCGCCCCCTCCTGGGCATCCCGCTCGATGGTCGTCACCACCTCGATCCCGGCCGTCGACGGGTTGTCGATGCCCAGGCGCTCGAACAGCGCCGGGAAGGGCGGCTGCTCCAGGCGGGCGGCGACTTCGTCGAGGATCACGTTGGTGTCGTAGCGGAAGGTGCCCTTGCGGAAGGGGATCGGCTGCTGCACCAGGGCGTCGTGCTCCTCCGGCGTCAGGCGGCCGGTCGCCAGCATCCGGTCCAGCACGTACCGGGTGCGCGCCTGGGCCCGGGCCCGGGCCTGCTGCCGCCGCTCCTCGGACTGGCCGAGGAAGGGGTTGTAGTTGGCCGGCGCCTTCACCATCCCCGCCAGGAAGGCGCACTCCAGGGTGGTGAGATCCTCGACGTCCTTGTCGAAGAAGTAGCGAGCGGCGATCCCCAGCCCCCGGCCGTTGGCGCTGACGTGGAACTGGTTGGCGTAGAACTCGAGGATCTCCTCCTTGGAATAGTGGGCCTCCAGCCGCAGGGCGTTGACCAGCTCCTCCCACTTGCTGCGCAGCGACCGGTCCGGCCGATAGTAGAGGTTCTTGGCGGTCTGCTGGGTGAGGCTGCTGCCCCCGGCGACCACGCGCCCGGCGGCGAGGTTGGCCTTCATCGCCCGGGCGATGCCGATGGGATCGATGCCCGGGTGGGTGAAGAAGCGCTGGTCCTCGGCGGCGACGATGGCATCCACCCACGCCTTGGGGATCCGGTCGTAGGGCACGTACTCCCGGTGCTCGCGGGCGAAGAAGACGCCGATCCGCGTCCGGCCGTCGGCGTAGAGCACCGGCGACTCCTGGGCGATGATCCGCAGGATGGCGTCCCGCTGGATGTGCGCCCCCGGCTCCTCGACCACGTAGCGCTGGTAGGCCCAGGCCCCGACCGCCGCTGCGACCATCGCCGCCACCGCGCCGAGCACGGCGAGCCGCCGGGTCCACCGCCAGGCGAAGGCCAGCACCCTCCGCGCCCGGCTCCGGGGGGGCGAGCCCGAGCGCGACCCGGTGGTCGAGGAACGGGTGGTGGAGGGGGGGGAGGGGCGACGACGGCTCATCGGGCTCCGGTGGCGAGCGTTCGGGCGAGGCGAAACAGGGCCGCGTAGGCCCCGTCGGCCGGAAGGGCTTCCACCGCCTGCCGGCAGCGGTCTCCCAGACCCGTATCCAGCAAGGCCCGTTCCATCGCCGCCGCCAGCGCTGGCGCGTCGTCGGGGT
>RFKJ01000844.1 GCA_003694325.1 Deltaproteobacteria bacterium | reverse complement strand
TCCTGCTGACCAACGAGCCGTCCCTGACCCGGGCGGGAGCGGCGGTCGGAACGCCGATGTACATGGCGCCGGAACAGGCCCGGGGGGATGCAGCAGCGGTGGGGCCCTGGTCGGATGTCTACGCCCTGGGGATCACGCTGTTCCAGGTGCTGGAGGGGCGGCCGCCGGAGTGGGCCGCCGGGTACCGGTTGCTGCAGCGGGAGCCGGCCGCGCCGATCCGGCCACCGGAGGGGCCCGGCCGGGTGCCCGACGAGCTGGTGGAGATCGTCTACCGCGCCACCCGTGAGGATCCCGGGGAGCGATACCCGGACGGGGCAGCCATGGCGGCCGCGCTGGGCGCCTGGCTGGATGGGGCGCAGCGCCGCGACCGGGCGCGGGCCCTGGTCGCGCGGGCCGACGCGCTCCGGCCGGCGATCCACCTCCACCGGGACCGGGCGCGGACGCTGGCGGCGACGGCCCGGGAGATGTGGGACCAGCTCCCACCGTATGCCCCGGTGGAGGAGAAGCGGCCGGTCTGGGCGCTGGAGGACCAGGCCCGGGAGGAGGCCCGCGCCGCGGCCCGGGACGAGGTCGAGCTGCTGCAGCTCCTGCGGCAGGCGCTGGAGGAGGCTCCCGACCTGGACGAGGCCCGCGACCGGCTGGCCGACCTGTACCGGCTGCGCCACGCCGACGCCGAGGCGCGGGGGGATGCGGAGGCGGCCGCCGAGGCCGAAGCCCAGCTCCGGCGCTTCGGCGCCCGGCGCCACGCCGAGTACCTGCGTGGGCAAGGTGCCCTCACCCTGCTCACCGAGCCCCCGGGGGCGCAGGTGCGGATCTACCGCTACGTCGAGCAGGATCGCCGGCTGGTCCCCCGCCACGTCGGTGACTTCGGCCCCTCGCCGCTGTTCGAGGTGCCGCTGGATCCGGGCAGCTACCTGTGCGAGATCGAAGCCGAGGGCTACGAGCCGGTGCTGGTCCCGGTCTACATCCGGCGGCGCGAGCACTGGGATGGCGTGCCGCCGGGGGGGCACGCTCCGGTGCCGATCCTGCTACCGGCCCGGGGCAGCCTGGGGCCGGACGACGTCGTGGTGCCGGCGGGGTGGTTCTGGTCGGGGGAGCGCAGTCGCAGCAAGGATGCGTCGCTGCCCTGGCGCCAGCTCTGGCTGGATGCCTTCGTCATCCGCCGGTTCCCGGTCACCAACGCCGAGTACATCGCCTTCCTCGACGAACTCGTCGCCAGCGGGCGACAGGCGGAGGCCGAGCGATTCGTGCCCCGCTACAAGGGCAGCGCCGACCACCCCGGGGCGGCGATCTACGGTCGCCGCGACGATGGCGGCTTCTGCCTGGTCCCCGACGCCGATGGGGACCTGTGGCAGCCCGACTGGCCGGTCACCATGGTGACCCTGGAGGGGGCCGAGGCCTTTGCAGCCTGGGAGGCCGCCCGCACCGGTCAGCCCTGGAGGCTTCCCGGCGAGCTGCAGTGGGAGAAGGCCGCGCGGGGAGTCGATGGGCGGATCTTTCCCTGGGGCGATGCCCCGGAACCCACCTATGCCGCCACCCGGGACTGTCGCCCGGGGCAGCCGACCCCGCTGCCCGTCGGGGCCGTGCCCACCGACCGCAGCCCCTACGGGGTGCGGGACCTCAGCGGCGGCGTCTGCGAGTTCTGTGCTGATGCCTGGTCGCCCACCGGCCCCCCGGTATCGGCCGCCGGGCGGGTGCTGCCGGTGGTGACCGGGGGTGACGTGCGGCCGGGGCGGGGCGGCGCCTGGTCGTGGCACCATGCCCTCTGCCGCCTGGACTACCGGACCCGCCACCGGACGGGCGTGCGCCGGTCGGATACAGGATTCCGCCTGGCGCGCGACCTGACGACGGGCTGATCCGCGCCGCCGCAACCCTCGCCCGGAGCATCCGTGCCGTTCCTGCTGTCCCTGCTGTCCCTGCTGACCCCCGCCCGGGCAGGCGCCCTGAACATCCAGTACCTCAGCGACGGAACGGTCATCGTCCTCAGCCAGTTGCGGAATTGCGACTGCGACGACGATCCCAAGGTTCCGCGCTGCGGTCCCAACGAGATCCCGCCCGATGGCGTGCCCTGCCCGGACAGCGGCCCGCCCGTCATCAACCGGATCGACTCCGACGATCCGGGACCCATCTGGGAGCCCGGCACCTGGATCACCTTCTCGCTGGGCCTGGACGATGCCGGCCAGATCCACGTCATCATGGGGGAGGACCGCCCCAAGCTCCGCCGCGGCCGGTACACCCGGCTGGAGCCGGTGGCCGGGGAGGAAGCCCGGGCGTGGGTGGACGACAACATGGTGCTGGACGCGGAGTCCGGCCACCTGTTGCTGGACGTCGGGATCGTGGCCCAGCCCGAGACCTTCGACGGCAAGGTCATCGGCGCCGACCGGGTCCCGCTGATCCTGGCGCCCGCCGAGGGCCGCCTGCTCGAGGTGTCGCCGGACGTCGAGGTGTCGCCGGAAATGCTCGAAACCACCCGGGAGGTGATCGACACCTCCGCGACGGTGGCGCCCGAGAACGCGGTGGACGAGGCGGCGACCGGGTCGCAGCGGTAGCCCGGCCCGACGGCTCCCCCCGGGCCGACCGGCCCATCCACCGCGGCGAGACGGTCCGCCCGGCGCCCGGGTGGCGGGGCCGGCGGCTCAGCCGGGCGTGGAGGATGCGCGGCGACGGGAGGGATGCGGGCCGGGATCGGCGACGACGACCGCGTCGACCACCCGGGGGGCTTCCCGGACGAGCAGGCCGATGCCGAGGAGCAGGGGCAGCGCCCGGTCGTCCTCGGCGCCAAAGGCGAGGTTGAGGCTGAGCAGGGCCAGGGCGACGCCCACCGGTCCGCTGACCCGGGCGATGGTCGTGGCACCCCGCCGGATCCCGGCGAAGACGGGGCCGACGGTGGGGACCCGGGGCAGCAGGTCCCAGACGGGACCGCGCCTGCGGCGCAGCAG
>RFKJ01000843.1 GCA_003694325.1 Deltaproteobacteria bacterium | reverse complement strand
GTGCGGAGGTCCGGGCGGGCCTGCAGCAGCGAGATGGTCTGCTTCAGCTCCTGCTCCCGGGCCTTCATCCGGGCCTGGAACCGGGCGCTCAGCCGCTCCTCCAGCGTCCGCCGCCGCTCCTCCAGCTTCTCCTCGCGCTGCCGCAGGGCCGCCTCCTGCTCGGCGATGGCCGCGGCCCGCGCTTCCAGCTCCCGGCGCTGGCGCGCCAGCCCGCTGCGCTCCTCCTCCAGCTTCTGGACGAGGTCACTGACCTCGCGCGTGCCGCGGCTGAGCAGCGACCGCGCCCGCTCCAGCACCGCCGGGTCCAGGTCGAGCCCGGCGGCGATGGCCAGGGCGTGCGATTCGCCCGCCGTCCCCCACAGGAGCTGGTAGGTGGGCTGGCCGTCCTCGATGGCCACCGCCGCCACCTCGAACCGGGGGTCCACCGCGGCGAGGGCCTTCAGCTCGGTGTAGTGGGTGGTCACCGCTACCCGGGCACCGCGTTCGACCAGCGCCTCCAGCACCGCCCGCGCCAGGGCCGCCCCCTGGGCCGGGTCGGTGCCCATGCCCAGCTCGTCGAGCAGCACCAGGGCGGGGTGGGGCGCGTCGGGTCGCACCGCGTCGAGGACGGCCCGCAGCACCGCGACGTGGCCCGAGAAGGTCGACAGGTCCCCCTCCACCGACTGCCAGTCCCCGACATCGGCCACCACCGGCGAGAAGAAGTCGACCCGGCTGCCCTCGGCGCAGGGCACCGGGATCCCGGCCCGCACCATGAGTGCCGCCAGTCCCAGCGTCTTGAGCGCGATGGTCTTGCCGCCGGTGTTGGGACCGGACAGGACCAGGCCCCGCCGCCGGTCGTCCAGGCCGAGGTCATGGGGGACGACGTCGATGCCGCGCAGCACCAGCACCGGGTGCCGGGCGGCGCGGAGGGACACCACGCCGTCATCGCCCACCGCCGGCACCACCGCCTGCAGGGCCCGCATCCAGCCGGCCCGGGCCACCACCAGGTCGATGGCCTCGGCCGCGTCGAGCGCCTCCTGGAGCGGCTCGGCGAACCGCCCCACCATCCGCGACAACACGCCGAGGATCCGCCCCACCTCGCGGTGCAGCTCCCGGGCGGCCTCCTCCATCTCGTTGTGCAGCTCGACGACGGCGGCCGGCTCGACGTAGACGGTCTCGCCCGACTGGGAACGGCCGTGGACGATGCCCAGTCCGCGCCGCCGGTCGGCGCGCACCGGCACGACGAAGCGGCCGTCGCGCTGGGTGACGTACCGGTCCTGGAGCGCATCTCCCAGGCCGGTCCGGACCAGCTCGTCCAGCGTCGAGCGGATCCGGCTGCGCAGCGACTCCACCTTGGCGTGCAGCCGCGCCAGTTCGGGGTACTCCCGTCCGGACAGCCCCCCCAGCTCCGGCGGCGCCCCGGCGTCGAAGCTGCGGGACAGCACGCCGTGGAGTTCCCCGTCCACCTCGATGGGCATGGCCAGCAGGCGGAGGCGGGGGATCTCGGCGTCCCGCTCCTCGACCCAGGTCCGGAGGTGGACCAGGGCGTCGAGACAGGCGGCGACGGCCTGCAGTTCGGCGCCCTCCAGGGTGAGCCCCCGGGCGGCCCGTTCCAGCAGCGGGGCGATGTCGGTGACGGCCCCGACCGGCACCCGTTCCCCGACGGCCTCGAGGTCCCGCACCTCCAGCACCGCCGCGTAGGTGTCGCCGACCTCCTGGAGCGTGGTGCAGAACCGCGGCTGCAGCGCGGCCGTGGCCCCCCGGGTGGTCCGGGCGTGGGTGGACAGCGCCTGGAGCACGACGCTCCAGTCGAGGGCAGCCAGCGTCCGGTCGAGCAGGTCCATGGCCGGGCGCTGTACTGCGGCGCCGCCCTGGGCGCACGGCCGGGTCGTCCCGCGGACGGGAAGTCCCTTCCCCCAGCAGGTGTCGTGTTCAGCGGTTATGACGGTATTCGGCGGGTGCCCTGGTCCCGCCCGATCCCGCCTCGCCCCTTCCCCAACCCGCATCCCCGCGATGCCTGCGCGGCGCGGCCACCGAGGTACGACCGTGTTCGAACACTTCCCAGGTGCAGCCCCCCTGGACCTCGACGACTTCGACCTCCCCGACCCGGAGACCGAGGAGGACGCGTCCGAGGACCCGACGGCGATGGCCAGCACGGCCGAGCTGCTCGCCGCCGTGGCCGCCCGGGTGCAGGCCAACCAGTCCATCGGCCACGTCGTGCTCGACGCCCCCCAGGCAGACGGCGCCGACGCGGCGCCGGCGGTGGCCGAGGGTGCGGCCATCGCCGAGCACACAGAGCCGACCCTGGCCCACCAGCCGGTCGTCGGGCTGCCCGCCGCGGGTCACGCACCGCAACCGGCCACCCCGCCGGCCGAGGATGCGAAAAGCCGCGTGGGCGGGCTGCTGCTGTCGGTGGCGATGGTGTCGGCCCTGATCGGCCTCGCCGCCTTCCTGGCCACCCTGCTCCGCGCCTGAGCGTGGACCTGCTCACCGCGTCGGCGACGACGCTGGCCGCCGAGATCCGCGCCGGCCGCCTTTCGCCGGTGGATGTCGTCGACGCCCACATCGCCCGGATCGAACAGGTCGACCCGCTGCTCAACGCCATGGTGGCCCGGCGCTTCGAGCAGGCCCGCGCCGAGGCCCTTGCTGCCCGGGAACGGCTGGTCGGCGCCGACCCCGATGACCTGCCGCCGTTTCTGGGGGTGCCCTGCACGATCAAGGAGTTCTTCCGGGTGGCGGGCATGCCGCGCACGGCGGGGCTGGTGGCCCGCAAGGGGCGGGTCGAACAGGAGGACGCCACCGCCGTGGCCCGCCTGCGGGCCGCCGGGTTCATCGTCCTGGGCGTGTCCAACGTGCCCGAGGGCGGCCTGTGGATGGAGACCACCAACCTCGTCTACGGCCGGACCAACAACCCCTGGGACCTGTCGCGTACCCCCGGCGGATCATCGGGGGGAGAAGCCGCCCTGATCGCCGCGGGCGCCAGCCCCGTGGGACTGGGCAGCGACATCGGGGGCTCCATCCGGATCCCCGCCGCCATGTGCGGCACCATCGGCCACAAGCCCAGCGGTGGGCTGGTCCCCAACAGCGGCCAGTTCCCGGAGCACCTCGACGACACCCTCCAGTACCTCAGCACCGGACCGCTCTGCCGCACGACGCGCGACCTGTCCGCGCTGCTGGAGATCCTCGCCGGCCCCGACGGCATCGACCCGCACTGCCGACCCATGCCGCTGCGCGACCCGGCCACCGTCGACCTGCACCACCTCCACGTCGTGACCCTCGAAGACATCGGGCTGCCGGTCAGCGGCGAGATGCGCCTCGGCCTGCAACGGGCCGCCGCCGCCCTCGCCGACCGGGGTGCCACCGTGCAGTCGGCCCGACTGGATCGCATGCGCCGGGCCATGGAGATCTGGAGCGCCATGCTGGCCGAGGCGTCCAGCCACCCCTACAGCGAGATCCTCGGCGAGGGGCGGCGCATCCACGTCCTCGGCGAGCTGGCCCGCCACGCCTTCGGGCGTCCCCGCCACTCCTGGGAGGCCCTCCTGGTCACCCTCGGCGAGGTCCTCACCGGGTTCGTCCCCGCGGTGTCGCGACACTTCGTGGAGGAGGGGCGGGCGCTGCGCCAGCAGCTCGACGAGCTGCTCGCCGGCGACACCGTGCTGCTCCACCCGCCCTACACCCGTCCGGCTCCCCGGCACCGCGGAGCCTGGACGACCCCGTTCCACGCCGGCTGCACCGCGATCTTCAACGTCATGCAGAGCGCGGTCACCGTCGTGCCGACCGGCTTCGACAGCCGCGGGCTGCCGGTCGCCGTGCAGGTCGTCGGTCGCCAGGGGGCCGACGGGCTGACCATCGCCGCGGCCCGGGCCATCGAGGACGCGCTGGGGGGCTGGCAGAAGGCCGAGCCCCGTCCACTCCGCCACAGCGAGACCTGGGGTCCCACCCAGACCCGCCGCATCCTCGAAGGGCGCGAGCTGCAGTAGACGCCGGGGCCACCGGGCGATGGTCCCTGCGGCATCCCGGTGCCGCGGGGATGGGAGGGGGGCCGAGGTCGCGCCCACGTGCAGCCCCGCTCCCGCCCGAGCACCCACACCTTGAGGGCAGCGCTGCACCCTCCAGGCGGACGCGACCCGGGACTTGCGTCCGCCGGTTGCTGGAGGGGGGGGTGCATGAAGCGGGCCAGGAGAAGCAGGCTCACGGGACACGAGCCTCGGCTGGCCCAGCTTTTGCAAATTTCGAGCCATCGGCCGGTATTGCGAGCCCTCCGCGCCCACCCGAGCCAGCCGAACCGCCGCTGCCGGCCCCTGTCCCGGTCGAGCAGCGGAGGAT
>RFKJ01000842.1 GCA_003694325.1 Deltaproteobacteria bacterium | reverse complement strand
GTGAAGTAGAGCGCGCCAGCGCCGTCGCTCGGGAGGTCGGCGGGGTCCCGCTGATGGTGGACCTCGCCGCCGGCGACGCGCCCGACCGCGTCGCCGGCTTCTTCGCCGACAGCTTCGGCGGCGTCGACGTCGTGGTGCACAACGCCGGGGTCACCCGCGACAAGACCCTGGGCGGCATGGACGAAGCACGGTGGGGGCTCACCATCGACGTCAACCTGCGGGCGGTGCTGCGGCTGCACCGGGCCCTCGACCCCCTGCTGCGGACCCACGGTCGCGTGGTCTGTCTGTCCAGCATCGCGGGCCTGGCCGGAAACGTCGGCCAGACCAACTACGCCACCAGCAAGGCGGGCATCGTGGGCTTCGTCGAGGGGGCCGCCCCGGCGCTGGGCCGGCGCGGCATCGCGCTCAACGCGGTCGCGCCGGGCTTCATCGAGACCCGCCTGACCGCCGCCATCCCCGTGGCCACCCGCGAGGCCGCCCGTCGACTGTCCAACCTCAGCCAGGGCGGCCTGCCGGCCGACGTGGCCGAAGCCATCACCTTTCTGTGCAGCCCCGGGGCTGCCGCGCTGTCGGGGCAGGTGCTCCGGGTGTGTGGCGGGTCCCTGGTCGGCCGCTGAGGAATGCCCATGTCCCGCCGCGCCGTCGTCGTCGGAGGAGCCCGCACGCCCTTCGTGCG
Source organism: Deltaproteobacteria bacterium (assembly GCA_003694325.1). GTDB lineage: Bacteria > Myxococcota_A > UBA796 > UBA796 > UBA2385 > J125. Next base: position 4,117 of record RFKJ01000842.1, on the reverse strand, counting down.
CGCGTTCTCGGAGTTCATCGAGCTGGACGGCATCGCCCTGGGGGTGCACGCCGTCCGCGGCGCGCTCCAGCGCCTCGCCCTTCCCTACGGGGCCGTGGATGCGCTGGTCTGGGGGGGGGTCATCCTTCCGCCCACCGCCCCCAACGTCGGGCGGGAGATCGTCCTCGACCTGGGCCTGCCGCCATCCGTGCAGGCGTTCACCCTCACCCGGGCGTGCGCCAGCAGCCTGCAGTCCATCGCCGAGGCCGTGCACATGATCGAGCGCGGCGAAGCCGACGTGGTCATCGCCGGCGGCAGCGACTCGACGAGCAACGCCGCCGTGACCCTGCCCGAGACCTTCATCCGCAAGGCCGGTCCGGTCGTCATGAACCGTCGCAGCGGCCCCATGGACTACCTGGGTCTGCTCGGGCGTCTGTCCATCAAGAAGGACCTGCTGCCCCGGCAGCCGAAGGTGGCGGAGCGATCGACGGGCGAGGTCATGGGCGAGGCCGCCGAGCGCATGGCGGCCCGCTACGGGATCGATCGGCGGTCCCAGGACGAGTTTGCCGTGACCTCGCACCACCGGGCCGCCGCGGCCATGGCCGCCGGCCGCTTCGACGACGAGCTGATCCCCGTGACGCCGCCCGGAGGGCGCTCGGTTCATCGCGACACCATCGTGCGGGCGGACACCAGCGTCGATGCCCTCGCCCGCCTGCCGCCGGTCTTCGCGAAGAAGGGAAGTGGGGACGGCACGGTCACGGCCGGCAACAGCAGCGCGCTCACCGACGGGGCGGCCTGTGTCGTCGTCATGAGCGAAGACGCCGCCCGCCGTCACGGACAGGCCCCGCTGGCCGGCTTCCGGAGCTGGTCCTGGGTGGGGGTGGACCCCGCCGATCAGCTCCTGCTGGGGCCGGCCCTCGCCGTACCCCGGGCCCTGGACCGGGCCGGCCTGTCGCTGGACGAGGTCGATCGCATCGACCTGCACGAAGCCTTTGCCGCCCAGGTGCTCAGCGTCGTGAAGATGCTGGAGAGCGACGCCTTCGCCCGGCAGCGCCTGGGGCGGGAGGCGGCGGTGGGGCGGGTCGACCCGGATCGCCTGAACGTCCACGGTGGCAGCATCGCGCTGGGCCACCCCTTCGGCGCCACCGGCGCCCGCATGGTCCTCACCATGGCCCACGAGCTGGCCGGCACCGACGCCCGCACGGCGGTGCTGGGGATCTGTGCGGCGGGGGGGCTCGGCGGGGCGGCGGTCGTGGAGGCGGCCTGAACCTCCATCCCCCCGTTCAGCGACGCACCTCGAAGGAGGTGAACTCGCCGGTCGCCGCTTCGAATTGCGGCTCCACCGCGGTCACGACGGCGTCCGGGGGGCCGTCGTGGCACCAGGCGATGAGCTGGTCGAGCGCGGCGCGGGGACCCTCGGCGACCAGCTCGACGCTGCCGTCGGGCAGGTTGCGCACCCAGCCGACCAGGCCGAGCTGCCGGGCGCGGGTCTGGGTGCTGGCCCGGTACCAGACACCCTGGACCCGGCCGCGGACGATGGCATGTACGCGTTCCATCGCCAGCGGCTATCCTGCGGACCCCGGCTCGAACAACTGGCGGAGGGCTCCTGCCGCCTTCGCTCCCCCAGCCCGAGGAGAACCATCGTGCGTGCCCTGATCCTGCCCCTCCTCTGCTCCCTGGCGGCCTGCCGCAGCGTCGCCGACGGACAGGGTCAGCCACTCGTCGACGTCGGCGACACCGGCGCCTGGCACCTCGACCTGGACCCTGACTGCTCCCCCTTCGCCATGGCCGACGACTGCCTTACGCCGTGGCCGAACATGGAGCGCATGGCCGCCGACCCGTCCAGCGAGACGGGGCTGCGCCTCTCCTACGACACCAGCATGTTCTGGAGCCCCGACGGGGAGCTGCCGCTGGACCCGTCCATCGTCAACCTGTTCGACGGGGTGTCGCCGACCCAGCCGGCCATCGTCAACCTGGGCCGCGACGTCGCACCCGACCTGCTCAGCGGGCTGGGCGACGACGCGCAGTCCCTCGCCGACGATGCGGCCATTGCCCTGGTGCGCGTCGCCACGGGAGAGCGGGTCCCGCTGCTCACCGAGATGGACCGGTCCAACCGGGAACTGGGCTACGACGGCCGATACGCCCTCATCATCCGCCCCACCACCCCCCTGGAGCCGGGCGAACGCTACGTCGTGGCGCTCACCGACGACCTCGTCGACGTCGACGGCCAGCCCTTCGACAGCCCCGACGCCTTCACGGCCCTGCGCGACGACATCGCCACCGACGATGCCCGGGTCGAAGACCTGCGCGACCGCTACGACAACACCCTGTTCCCGGCGCTGGAGCAGGCCGGCCTGCCCCGCGAACACCTGCTGCTGGCCTGGGAATACCAGGTCGCCAGCGAAGCGCAGATCCTCGGCCCCATCACGTCCATGCGGGACCAGGCCCTCGCCGACATCGAAGAAGGCGGCGTGCCGTTCACCGTCGACCTCGTCGAGCAGGCCCCCAACGACCGGGTCGCCTTCCTGGTCGAGGGCGAGTTCCAGCCGCCCTCCTTCCTGGTCGACAACGAGCTGGCCTACGCCGACGATGCCTACAGTGCGGTGCTCCAGTCCGACCGGCAGTCGTTTGAGTACACCATGATCGTCCCGGCGGGGCTGGCCCCGGGCGAGCCGGTGCCCCTGGTGGTCATGGGGCATGGACTGTTCGGGCAGGGGCGCGACTATCTCACCAGCGGCGGGGTGGGCGAGGTCGTGCAGGAGATGGCGGTCCAGGCCGGTGCGGTGGTCATCGCCACCGACTGGATCGGCCTGTCCGGCGGCGATCTCGACCTGATCCTGGAGGAGGTCGTGCCCGACATCGCGCGGATCCGCATCGTCACCGATCGCCTCGCCCAGTCCCTGGTCAACAACATCGCCCTGGTGGAGCTGGCTCGCCGCGACCTGCAGTTCGTCGAGGGGCTGCCCTACAGCCCCGACGCACCGCTCATCGATCCCGACCGCCTGTACTACTACGGGGTCAGCCTGGGGGGCATCCAGGGCACCAGCTTCACCGCCCTGCACCCCGACGTGCAGCGCGCCGTGGTCGCCGTGCCGGGCGCGGGGTGGACCCACATGATCCAGCGCTCGGTGGACTTCACCGAGATCGACACCCTGCTGGACCTGCTCTACCCCGACCCGCTCACCCAGCTCGTCTTCGTGTCCGCGCTGCAGAGCTTCTTCGACGCCAGCGACCCGGTCAACCTCGGCCGCCTGCTCCGCGACTCCGACAAGACCGTGATCGTCCAGGAAGCCATCGGCGACTGCCAGGTCCCCAACCTCGCCACCGAGATCCTGGCGCGGACGGTGGGCGTCAGTCACCTTCAAGAGGCCATCGTCCCCATCTACGGGGTCGACACGGTCCAGGGTCCCATCGAGCATGCCCGGGTGCTCACCCAGATCGAGCTGCCCGATGCACTCGACGACTACATGCCCCCCGACGAGAACACCATCCCGACCCAGGACAACGGCGTGCACAGCAACTCGGTGCTCTCCGACGTGGCGCTGTCCCAGGTGCTGACCCTGGTCGAGACCGGGCAGGCCGTGCACCCCTGCGATGGGGCCTGTGACCCGGACTAGCGAGGTTCTGTCGTCCCGGGACCGAACGGGGTTCGGTTCGGAGGGGGCGCCGGCTCGAGCACGGTGAGGCTGCTTCCATGCGTGTGATCGAGACCATTCGTCGATGGCGGGCCACGGCCATGCCGCTGTCGGACCAGCTCTCGGTGGCCGGCGAGCTGGCGGCGGGCTGGGCCGATGTCCTGCGGCTGCGCACCGATGATGCCTGGGTGCACATCGAGTCGGCGCACGACCGCAGCCGCAACGCCGGGCTGCTGCACACCCACGCCCACCTGCTGCGGGTGGTCGGCTGGGGGCTGCGACGGCGTCCCGGTGCGCTGGTGCGGGAGCTGCCGCTGGTGGTCATGGCCGCGCCGGCGGCCCACGTGCGGCGAGCGGCGGGGCTTGGGCCCGACCAGGAGGGCGGCGTGGGCTTGTTGGCGACCTGGCGGATGCGGGCGAGGGGGTGAGGGGCTCAGCGGAGGGTGAGGGGTACAGAGGTTGGTGCCGCCGGGCATTGCAGCGGCCGGTCGAGAGCGTCCATG
>RFKJ01000841.1 GCA_003694325.1 Deltaproteobacteria bacterium | reverse complement strand
GCGCCGCGGGGGGGCTCGTTGCCGGCCGTTCCGGCGTGGTCTGGGGGGGGGCGGCCGAGTCGGTGCAGGCCGCGGAGAGCGGCAGCGAGGCCAGCAGCGAGGCGAGCAGCGAGGCGAGCAGCGGGTGGCGCCGGTCCATGGCGATCCGGAGGAGTGGGTCTCGGGCGGAGGTCATCCCTATGCTGCGTGGGGGTCCGGGGCTTGATCTCGTGGTCCCATCGCATAGGCGGGAGCGGCCATGCGCAACGTCCTCGCCATCTATCGCCGCGAGCTGTCGAGCTGCTTCGACAGCCCCCTCGCCTACATCGTGGTGCCGGCCTTCCTGGCCATCGTGGGGGGCTTCTCGCTGTGGTTCAGCGACATCTTCGCGGCGGGAGTGGCCACCATGCGGACGGTCTTCTTCTGGTCTGCGGTGTCCTACCTGTTGCTGATCCCGGCGGTGACCATGCGCCTGTTCGCCGAGGAGAAGCGGACCGGCTCGCTGGAGCTGCTGGTGACCCTGCCGATCACCGAGGGCGAGATGGTCGCGGGGAAGTTCCTGGCGGCGCTCACCCTGATGAGCCTGGCCCTGGCCCTGACGGTGACCTACCCGGTGACCCTGGCCTCGCTGGGTGACCTGGACCCCGGCCCGGTGCTCGGGGGTTACCTCGGCCTGTTCATGCTGGGGGCCGCCTTCTGCGCCATCGGCACGGCGGCCAGCGCCGGCAGCAGCAACCAGATCGTGGCCTTTCTCGGGGCACTGCTGCTGTGCATGCTGCACTTCGCCACCGGCTTCGCCCTGGCCCGGGTGCCGGCGAGCATCCTGCCCGTCGTCCAGTACCTGAGTTTCGACTACCACTTCGACAGCCTGGCCCGGGGGGTGGTCGACACCCGCAGCCTGGTGTTCTACGGGTCGCTGGTGGCCCTGTTCCTGCACCTGGCGGTGTTCTCCCTCCAGCGCCGGCGGTTGGGCTGATGGCGCTCGATCCTCGCCGCAACCTGCTGGCCGACGCCTGGTTGCAGCTCATCCTGGTCGTCGTCATCGTCGTGCTGGCGAACACCTGGGCCGCCCGCCGCTTCACCCGACTCGACCTGACGGCCGACAAGCTCTACAGCCTGGACCTGGCCACCCGCTCCCTCATGCACCGGCTGGAGCGTCCGCTCACCGCCCGGGTGTACTTCACCGGGGGCCTGCAGGCGCCCTACAACAACTTCGAGCAGATCGTCGTCGACAAGCTGGAGGACATGCGCGCCTACAGCCGGGGCCTGATGAACATCGAGGTCATCGACCCCACCGGCGATGCCGAGCGGGAGGCCGAGGCCCGACGCTTCGGGATCACCCCCATCCAGTACCGCTACGCCAGCAGCTCGGTCAAGGAGCTGAAGCGGGTCTACATGGGAGTGGCCCTGGTCTATGGCGACAAGCAGGAGGTCCTGCCGGCCATCACCCAGACGGCGACGCTGGAGTACGACCTGGCGCGGGCGGTGAAGGCACTGACCTCCGATGAACCCCGCAAGACCATCGGCTGGGCCGCCGGGTTCGGGCAACCCGACCTGCTGGCCGACAGCGGGCCTCTCGCCCGCCTGCGGGACCGGTTGACCGAGCGCTACAACCTGCGCATCGTGCCCCTGGGCGGGCCGGGGAGCGTTCCCGACGACGTGGACGCCATGCTGGTCGTGGGGCCGCAGCGCCCGCTGAGCGACCGGGCCCTGTACCAGCTCGACCAGACCCTGATGCGGGGCACCGGGGTCGCCTTCTTCCTGTCCAACATGAAGGCCGACCTGCAGACCATGCGTCCCCAGCGGGTCTTTCACGGCCTGGACGCCATGCTGGGCAGCTACGGGGTCCAGGTCAACCGCGACGTGGTCATCGACCGCACCCGCAACGGGATGCTGAACATGCCGGTGCGGCAGGGGCGGCAGGTGGTGATGATGCCGGTCAACTCGCCGCTGGTCCCCAAGGCGACCGAACTGGACCGGGACAGCGTCGTGGTGAAGGGGATGGACAGCTTGCTGTTTCCCTTTGCCTCGTCGCTGGAGGTGGCCGATGACCTGCCGCCGGAGGTCGAGGTGAAGGTGCTCGCCGCCACCCACCCCGACGCCGGTCGGATCAAGGGGCTGCGGACCATCGCCCCGGAGGCCTTCCGGGCGGTCCTGTCGAGCGAACAGAAGGGGAGTTGGCCGCTGCTGGTCAGCCTCAGCGGCAGCTTCCGGTCCTACTTCGTCGGCCGGGACGTGCCGGAGCCGGACCCGAGCCTGCCGGCGACGGAGGAGGAGCCGCACGAGGCGCCGCGGATCGACCAGGGAGCGCCCACCCGGCTGGTGGTCGCCGGCTCGGCCGACTTCGTGGTCAACCAGCCGGCGTTCATCCTCAACCTCGTCGACTGGATGGTGGAGGACAGCGCGCTCATCTCCATCCGCAGCAAGTCGGTGGACCTGCCGGCGCTCGACCCGGTGCCGCCGGACCGGGCCCGGATGCTGAAGTTGGTCAACCTGCTGAGCGGAAGCGTGGGGATCCTGATCTTGGGCGCCATCCGCCATCTCCTGCGCCGCCGGAGCGGGGGATACCGCGAACCGGCCGAGGAGGACGCCGCGTGAAGCCTTCGGCCCGGACCTGGACCTTGCTGGGCGTGGCCCTGCTGCTGCTGGCGCTCAACGTCCTCGACCGGGGGGGCGTTGCGAGTTCCGTGGCGGCGCTGCCGGTGCTTCCCGCGGTGTCGGCAGCGGAGGTGACCCGCGTGGAGCTGTCGGACGCCATCCGCAAGATCGTGCTGGAGCCCGCTGGGGACGGGGAGGGGGGCTGGCGGTTGACGGCGCCGGTACAGGCGCCGGCCGACGCCCGGATGGTGGAGGAACTGCTCGACACCTTCTCCTCGCCGGTGCCCATGGATGTCCGGGTCGATTCGGGCAACCT
>RFKJ01000840.1 GCA_003694325.1 Deltaproteobacteria bacterium | reverse complement strand
CCGCCGCCCCCGGCGCCGTCCACTGCTATTCCGACCTCGGGATCCTCCTGCTCGGGGCGGCGCTGGAGGTCGTCGGTGGGGACCGCCTGGACCGCCTGTGGGACGCCCGTGTCCGCCGCCCGACCGGCGTCGACCTGCGGTTCGGCTGGCCCGACGCCGCAGCAACCGAGGACTGCCCGGTCCGGCGACGGGTCATCGTGGGCGAGGTCCACGACCTCAACGCCGCGGTGATGGGGGGGATCGCGCCCCACGCCGGGCTGTTCGGCAGCGCCGGCGAGGCGGCCGCCTGCGCCGCCTGGCAGCTCCGGGCCTGGCAGGGCCGAGGCGACGAGGGCCTCGACCCCGAGCTGGTACGGACCGCCTGGGGGTGGACGGCGGCCGGCAGCCACCACCTGGGGTGGGACGGGGTCAGCCAGCCGGGAAGCACCGCGGGCCCCTCCTGGCCCCCCGACGGCGTCGGACACCTCGGGTTCACCGGCACCAGCCTGTGGGTGGCCCCGCGACAGGATGTGATCGTCTGCCTGTGCACGAACCGGGTCCACCCGACCATCGAGGGGGGAGCATCACCCGGACAGCCCGTCGGCCCACGGACCCGGGCCTTCCGGGCCCTGCGGCCGGCGGTCCACCGCGCCATCGTCGCGGCGCTGGCGGCGGGTGGCCGGTGGCCCGGGTAGGCTCCACCCCTCGGAGGACCCCGCCGTGTTGACGCTGTTCCTGGCCCTGTCGACCCTGCTGTCGGCCGCCCGCGCCGCCTCCCTGCCGGGCGTGCCCCTGCCGTTTCACGTCGACGCCGAGGGGCACTGGGTGCTGGGCGCCGACCTGCCCCCGGCCTTCGCCGAGGCCGGGGTCCAGCCCGGCTGGATCCTGCTCGAGGTTGACGGGATGTCCCTCGATGACGCCGTCGCCGTCCAGCGCCTCGTGGCCACCGGGCCGGCGCGGGACCTGCGGCTGGGCTTTGCCGCCCCGGCCCCGGTCGACGCCCCGCCGGAGGCGGGGGACGAGGTCTCCGCGGAGGGCGAGGAATCCACGGAAGGCGAGCGGGGAGAGGAGGTGCCGGACGCGGCGAAGCCGCCGGGAGAGGATGCTGCCACGGGGCCGCTGTCGGTGGAGACCATCGTCGTGGTCCGCCGGGCGCCGCTGGTGCGGGTGGAGCTGCTCGGCCTGCTGCCGTGGCCCGACGACCTCGTCGGGATGTGGGCCGGGTGGGCTTCCTCCGAGACCGGTGCCCCCCTCATCGTCGACAAGCAGGGGCGGAACTGGGAGCTGGATCCGGCGACCGGCGCCGTGCACCGCCGGGCTGGAGGCGCCGCCGAGCCCCGAACCATCCCCGACCTGTTCTGGTCGCTGTCCGACGCTGCCTGGGTGGTGGTCGACGACGACCGGGTCGAGACCGGGGACCGCACCTGGGCGCGGCAGCGGTTCTCCGACGCCGCCCGGGTCACCAGCTTCCAGGGGGCGGCGGGCGATCACCTCCTGGTGGGGGGCACCGACGGCCTCGACGTGTACGCGGTGAGCTGGCCCCGGGGGACGCCGCCGCTGCCCGACTGCAACCCGTCGGTGGCCGAGACCTGCCTGGCGTCGGGGCGGGCGATCGCCCACGACCTGCTGGACCGGCCCGGCGGCCGCGAGGAGGCGCTGCGCCACCTGGGCCTGGCCTGCCGCGGCGGCGTGTACCGGGGCTGCTACGAGGCCGTGGCGCTGGAGGACGCGCGCCTGGCGCCCCAGGCCTCGGCCTGTCTCGACGGGGACGTCTCGGCGTGCAACGCCGTCGCCCACAAGCGCTTCCAGCGAGAGGCCGACGCACCCAGCGACGTGCTCATGGGGCTGCTCGAGTACTCCTGCCAGTTGGAGGGGCAAGGCAGCCTCGGTGAGCGGTTGCGGCGGCTCGAGGATGTCGCCGCCGGCTGCATGATGCTGTCCCAGGCCCATGATCTGCGGGGCATGCCCGACCAGGCGCTGCTCGACCTGGACCAGGCCTGCGTCCTGGGTCGGGCGGAGGCCTGCGACCAGGCTGCCGCCCGCCGGCACCGGGCCTTTGCCGCCCGCACCGTGCGGGAGTGCGAGGACCCCAAGCTTCCCATCGCCGCGTCCTGCGTCGAGCTGGGGCGACTGCTCCAGCACGAGACCGTCGAGTCGGCGACCCTGGACGACTTCGGGGCGTTTCTCAAGGGCTGCTCCCTGGGCCTGGAGGAGGGGTGCGTGCTGCTCGGCGACTACGTCGACCGGTGGGGCATCGAAAACCCCCGGGTCGTCGAAGCCGAGCGCAAGCTGCGCGACGCCTGCACCGCTGGCCAGCAGAAGGCCTGCCTGGGCGCCGCCCACCTGCTGGTGCGCCACGAGCCGCGGAGCGACGCCTACGCCGAAGCGCTGCTGCTGTTCGTCGGGGCGTGCGACAGCGGCATGGCCAGCGCCTGCGTGGCCGCCGCCGAGCAGCGGCGGATCGGCAAGGCCCGCAAGGTCGACGCGCCTGGCCAGCTCGAGATGTGGCAGCGGGCCTGCGACCACCACAGCGCCCGGGGCTGCGAAGGGCTGGGCGAGCGCCTCGCCCGGTCCAAGAAGACCTGGCCCCAGGCCTACGAGGCCTGGACCCGGGCCTGCGACCTCGGCGCGGCGCATGCCTGCACCGAGCTGGGGCGGCTCGTCCAGCGAAAGCACCGCGAGCCGTGGCCGGGGGAGCAGGATCCCGACGACTACCTGGCCCGTGCCTGCGACAACGGGGATCCCGAGGGCTGCTATCGCCTGGCCGAGGACGACCTGCCCCGCAAGGGGGACCCCCCCGAGGAGGCCTATCTGCTCCTGGACCGGTCCTGCGAGGGCGAGTACGGCCAGGGCTGCGCCACGCTGGCCAAAGTCCACCTCGACCGCCGGACCAGCTTCGACGACGAGATCGCCGCCCGCCACCTGGCCACGGCCTGCGACAACGGCCAGTTCGAGTCGTGCAAGGAGCTGGGCACGATGTACCTGCGGGGCAAGGGCGTCGAGCGGGATCGGCAGAAGGCCCGCGAGCTGGCCGAGCGCTTCCGGTTGAACGCCAGGCGGCGCCACCTGCGGTTCGGACCGGCCATCGGCCTGCCCATCGCCGGCGGCGGGGAGGCGGAGCTCGTCCTGCCCATCCCGGTGGGCCCGGCCATCTCGTTCGGGGGCTCGACCTCGTACATCCCCAGCGGCGGGTCCCTGCTGCCGCTGCTGGTCGGCCAGGACCAGCCGGAGGTGGCGCCCGACTACCAGTACTTCGACGGCGTGGTCCGCCTCTACCCCAACACCCAGGCCCGGGGCCTCTACGGCGCCGCCGGCTTCCACCAGCTCCGGGCGGCCGGGGGCTCGCTGACCGAGACCATGACCCGGTCGGGCTGGTCGGCGCGGGTGGGGTTCCGCAGCGACGCCCGGCACCTGTACACCGGCCTGGAGGTCGGCCTGGCCCAGTACGGGGTCATCGACCTGTCCGACTTCGATTCCGACAAGACGGGGATCATCCCGTTCATCTTCCCGATCGTGAGCTTCTCCATG
>RFKJ01000839.1 GCA_003694325.1 Deltaproteobacteria bacterium | reverse complement strand
GCCTGCTGCTGCTCGGCGCCATGGTCGGGGCGGTGGTGCTGGCCCGTCGCGAGGGTGGCCGCCCGCCCATCCCCCGGATCCCCCGCCATCGGCCGGGCGCGCGCGAGGTGCAGCCCGGGGGAGCGCGTTCGCCGGGGACTCCGGCCGGGGAGGCGCCATGACGACGACTGCCGGCCTCGCCGCGGGACCCGGCCTGCACGCCTGGCTGCTGCTGGCGGCGGTGCTGTTCTGCATCGGCATCTACGGCGTGCTCTCCCGCCGCAACCTCGTGGCGATCCTCTGCTCGGTGGAGTTGATGGCCAACGCCGTCAACATCAACCTCGTGGCCTTCTCGCGATTCCACGGTGACCTGCTCGGCCAGGCCTTCGCCCTGTTCTCCGTCGCCCTGACGGTGGCGGAGGTCGGGATCGGGCTGGCCATCGTCATCCTCGTCTACCGGGCCCGCAAGGGCATCGACGTCGACGAGCTCGACCTGCTGCGTGGCTGAATGCTGATCCTCGCCCTCACCAGTCTCCTCGCACCGCTGCTGTGCTTCGCCCTGCTGGCGGTGGTCGAGCCCCTGCGACGGCGGGGGCGTCTCGCCGGTCGCCTGTCGGCCCTGGTGGCCGTCAGCTCGTTCGCGGCGGCGGCGCGCGTGGCCTGGATGGTGCTGGTGGACGGGGCCGACCCGGTGACCTGGACGGTCCACTGGCTGGTCCACGAGGGTCAGGGCTTCGCCCCCGTCGGGATCCACATCGACGGCATCAGCGCCAGCATGCTGGCGGTGGTCACCCTGGTGGCGGCCTGCGTGCAGGTCTACAGCCTCGGCTACATGGCCGACGAGCCGCCCGCCGCCCAGGGGCGCTACTTCGCCTGGCACTCGCTGTTCATCGTGGCGATGGGCCTGCTGGTGCTGGCGCCTGACCTGCTGCAGCTCTTCCTGGGGTGGGAGCTGGTCGGGTTGTGCAGCTACCTGCTCATCGGCTTCTACTGGCGCAAGCCCTCGGCTGGGAAGGCGGCGGTCAAGGCCTTCTGGGTGACCAAGTTCGCCGACATGGGGCTGCTGCTCGGCATCATCGCCTTGTTTGGCGCCACCGGGACGATGTCCTGGGAGCACCCCCCGGCGGGGATCTGGGCCCTGGTGGTCCCGGCGCTGCTGTTCGTCGGGGTGATGGGCAAGAGTGCCCAGGTCCCGCTGCACATCTGGCTGCCCGACGCCATGGAGGGCCCGACCCCGGTCAGCGCCCTGCTGCACGCGGCGACCATGGTGGCCGCGGGGGTGTTCCTCGTCGTCCGGGCCTACCCGCTGTTCGAGGCCGCCCCGGCGATGCTGACCTTCATGGCCTGGCTGGGCGCCATCACCGCCCTGGTGGCGGCGGTGACCGCGGTGGTCCAGGACGACATCAAGAAGGTGCTCGCCTACAGCACCTGCTCCCAGCTCGGCTACATGGTGGCCGCCCTGGGGTCGGGCCACCTCATGGGCGGCTACTTCCACCTGACGACCCACGCCTTTTTCAAGGCCCTGCTCTTCCTGGGCGCCGGCGCGGCGATCCACGCCGTCCACAGCAACTCCATCTTCGACATGGGCGGGCTGTGGAGGAAGACCCCGGTGGGGGCCGCCCTGTTCATCGTCGGGGCGCTGGCGCTGGCCGGCGTGCCGGGCTTCGCCGGCTTCTTCAGCAAGGACCTCATCCTCGAGGAACTGCTCCACGCCGGCCACCTCGGGCCGCTGCTCCTGCTGGTGGTGTCGGCCGGCCTGACCGCCTTCTACATGACCCGGGTGGTGGCCATCGCCTTCTTCGGCGAGCCGGGGGCGCGCGCCGCCCACGCCCACGAGGCGCCGTGGATCATGCTGGCGCCGATGGCCCTGCTCGGCATGCTGGCCCTGGTCGGCGGCTTCGGCGGGGGCCTGCTGGCGGAAGCCTGGGGCCAGGAGTACCACTTCGCCGTCACCCCGGTGGGGGTGGTGACCACCCTGTTCGGCCTGGCCGGCATCGGGGTCGGGGTGGTGCGGTACGGCACCCGCACCTGGACCGGCCTGACCCTCGACGGTCTCCGCGGCTTCATCCTCTCCGGACCCGTCGACCGGTTCTGGGATTCGGCCTGGCGCAGGGGGTTGCTGCCCGTCGCCCGGATGGTGGGGTGGTTCGACCGCTACGTCGTCGACGGCCTGATGAACCTCGTCGCCGTCGCGGTGCTGAAGCTCGGCGCCGGCGTGCGGCGGCTGCAGACGGGGCGGGCCCAGGACTACGTCTTCGCCGTGGTCGTCGGCGCGCTGCTGTTCCTCGCCTACGGCGTGGTGGGAGGCTGAGTCGTGACCGGGTTCCCCCTGCTGTCGACCATCGTCGCCGCGCCGTTCCTGGCGGCCTTCCTCCTCTTTTTTGTGCCGGCCACCTCGCGGGCGACGACCCGGATCATCGCCGTGGCCGGCACCCTGGTCAGCCTCGCCGGCTCCATCGGCGTGGCCGCCCTCTACGATCCGGCCGGGCCGATCTACCAGCTCCGGGAGAAGTACCCGCTGGTGCCGTCGCTGGGCATCCACCTCGACCTCGGGGTGGACGGCTGGGGGGTCAGCCTGCTGCTGCTCACCAGCATCATCATCTGCGCCGGGGTGTTCGCGACCTGGACGATGCAGGAGCGGGACCAGGAGTTCTACATCCTGCTCCTGGCGCTGGTGGGCGGGGTGTTCGGGGTCTTCGTCAGCCTCGACCTGTTCGTCTTCTTCCTGTTCTACGAGATCGCCGTCCTGCCGATGTACCTGCTGATCGGCGTGTGGGGCAGCAGCAAGAAGGTGGCCGAGGCCGGTCCCTTCCGGTGGATATTCCGCCTGCTCGACATCGGGGGCAAGGAATACGCCGCCATGAAGCTGACGCTCATGCTGCTGGCCGGGTCGGCCTTCATCCTGGTGGGCGTGCTGGCCATGTACAAGGCCGCGGGGCTTGACACCTTCTCGATGGAGGCCCTCGGCGCGGTGGACTACCCGCGCAGCCTGCAGATGTGGGCCTTCCCCGCGCTGTGGCTGGGATTCGGCACCCTGGCCGGCGTCTTTCCCTTCCACACCTGGTCGCCGGACGGTCACGCCAGCGCCCCGACCGCGGTGTCCATGCTCCACGCCGGCGTGCTGATGAAGCTCGGGGCCTTCGGGGTGATGCGGGTGGGCTTCGTGATGCTGCCCGAGGGCGCCCAGGCCTGGGCGGCCCTGGTGGGCGTGGTGGCCGCGATCAACATCGTCTACGGCGCCCTCTCGGCCATGCGCCAGACCGACCTGAAGTACATCATCGCCTACAGCTCGGTGTCCCACATGGGCGTCGTGATGCTGGGGGCGGCGACGCTGACCATCGACGGCTGGAACGGCGCGGTCTACCAGATGTTCGCCCACGGCCTGATGACCGGCCTGTTCTTCGCCCTGGTGGGGCTGGTCTACGAGCGGGCCCATGACCGCGAGATCTTCCACATGGGCGGCTTCGCCCGGGCCATGCCGGCGGTCGCCGTGTTCTTCACCATCGCTGGCCTGTCCAGCCTCGGGATGCCGGGGCTTGCCGGCTTCGTCGCCGAGTTCCTGGTGTTCCTCGGCGCCTGGCGGGGACCCTTCCCCTGGTGGGCGGTCGCCGGGATCTTCGGGGCCTGGGTGACCGCGGTCTACGTGCTGCGGGCGGCGCGGCAGATCTTCTGGGGCGAGGGACCCTCGGACCGCTACCCGGACCTGTCCGATCCCCGGGGGCCCGAGTGGGTCGCCCTGGTCGCCCTGGCCGCCTGCCTGGTCGTGTTCGGCGTCGCCCCGCGCCTCATCCTCGACGGCATCGACGACGCCTCGGCCGACTACCTGCAGCAGATCGAGGCGGCCGTCGCGGCGACCGCCGATGCGTCGGGGGTGCGGCCATGACCCTGGGCCTGCTGCCGCTGCTGACGGTACCGCTGGGGGTCGTGATCGTGGCCCTGCTGGTGTTCGCCGCCGATCTCGTCGCTCCCCAGGGCGCGGCGGGGGCGGACAGCCAGCGGGGGCTGGGCGCGCTGACCTGCATGGGCCTGGTCGCCGTGCTGATCGCCAGCTTCTACCAGCCGGTGGGCGGCATCGGCGGCGGGGCGGTGTTCGTGGTCGATGGATTCACCGCCTACCTGCAGCGCATCGTGCTGGGGGCCGGGGCCCTGGCCGCGCTGGGGGGCATCGACCACGTCGACCGCACCATGCGGGGACGCCAGGGCGAGTACTACCTGCTGATGCTGTTGTCGCTGGTCGGCATGACCCTGCTGGCCGGTGCGCGGGAGCTGGTCCTGCTCATCGTCGCCTTCGAGCTGATGGGGATCCCCCTCTACGCCCTGGCCGCCATGGCCAAGGGCGACGCCGGCAGCACCGAGGGCTCCCTCAAGCTCTACCTGACCGGCGCCGTCAGCGCGGCGATCACCCTGTATGGGCTGTCCTTCCTGTACGGGGCCGCGGGGACGACGAAGCTGCCGCAGATCGCGGCGGCCATCGACGTCGGCCGGGCCGACCCCGCCCTGCTGGCGATCGGCGCGATGCTGGCCATCGCCGGCATGGGCTTCAAGGTCGGGGCGGTGCCCTTCCACATGTGGGTGCCCGACACCTACCAGGGCGCGCCCACGCCGTTCGTCGCCTTCCTGTCGGTGGCGCCGAAGGCCGCGGGCTTCGCCGCCCTGGTGCGCCTGTTCGTCGAGGGCCTGGGCGCCATCCGCCCGACCTGGTGGCCGATGCTGATGACCGTGGCGGTGGTCACCATGGTGCTGGGCAACGTGTTCGCGCTGCACCAGGACAACGTCAAGCGCCTGCTGGCCTACAGCGGCATCGCCCACATCGGCATCATGCTGCTGGGTTTCGGCATCGCCACCCGCCTGGGGCTGGGGATCCTGCTGTTCTACCTGGCCGCCTACGTGTTCACGAACATGGGCGCCTTCTTCGTCGCGTCGGTCATCGGCGCCGAGGGCAGCGACGAGCTGCGGGGCTGGGCCGGCCTGATGCGCCGCAGCCCGGCGCTGGGCGCGGCGATGCTGCTGTTCCTGCTGTCGCTGGGCGGGATCCCCTTCGTCGCCGGGTTCTGGGCCAAGCTGCTCCTGTTCCTGGCGGTGTGGCAGGCCGGCCTGGGCGTGCTGGTGCTGCTGGGGGCAGTCCTGGCCGTCGTGGCGCTGTTCTACTACCTGCGGGTGGCGCGGAGCATGTTCAT
>RFKJ01000071.1 GCA_003694325.1 Deltaproteobacteria bacterium | reverse complement strand
GGACCACGAATCCTTGAGCGGCACGGTGCGGTTGAGCAGCAGCCGCCCGTCCGACCGGCCGGCGTCATCGACGACGAAGTAGCCGCTGCGCTCGAGCTGGAAGCGCTGCCCGGGGGTCGCGCTGTCGAGGGCCGGCTCGACGAAACCTCGGGCCAGCACGAGGCTGTCGGGGTTGATCAGGTCCAGGAAGTCTCGACCGGAGGGGTCGCGGGTGGGCGTCGGGGACAAGAAGAGACGATCGTAGAGGGCGAAGGTGGCCGGGACCGCGGTGGTCCGCTCGACCCAGTGGATCGTCCCCCGCACCTTGACGCCCTTCGGGGCGCGGCCCCGGGAGACGTCGCGGAAGATCCGGACGTGGACCTCGCGGACCCCGCCGTCCGCGTCCCGGTCCACGCCCACGCACTCGGCGACGTAGCCGTGGCGGAAGCGAACGACCGCACCCGGCGACAACCGCTTGAAGCCCGGCTCGGGGTCGAGGGCGAAGTCGTCGCGCTCGATCCACAGGTGCCGGCCGAAGGCCACCTTGCGGGAGCCCGGGCGGCCGACGTCGGGGGGGAAGTCCGGGGCGTCGATCCACTCCAGCTCCCCCTCCTCCCAGTTGTCCACGGTGACCGCCAGCGGGTCGGCGACCCCCATGCGGCGGGGTGCGCGGCTGTTCAGCTCGTCGCGGATCGCGTGCTCGAGCAGGGCGATGTCGACGACGGAATTGGTCTTGGCCACCCCGACCCGTTCCACCAGCGACACGATGGCCTCCGGGGGGACGCCCCGCCGACGCAGTCCGGCCAGGGTCGGCATCCGCGGATCGTCCCAGCCGGTGACGTGACCCTCGTCGACGAGCTGCTTGAGGCGCCGCTTGCTGGTGATGACGTAGGACAGCTCCAGGCGGGCCATCTCGTACTGGCGGGGAGCACGGTCGGGGGGGACCACCTCGGTCTTCTCGATGAACCAGTCATAGAGGGCCCGGTTGTCCTGGAATTCCAGGGTGCAGTAGCTGTGGGTGACCCCCTCCAGCGCATCCTCCAGGCAGTGGGCGAAGTCGTACATCGGGTAGATGCACCAGGCATCACCGGTGCGGTAGTGGTGGTGGTGCTTGATCCGGTAGATGATCGGGTCGCGCAGCAGCATGTTGGCGGCCGCCATGTCGATCCTGGCCCGCAGCACCATGCTGCCGTCGGGGAACTCGCCGGCCCGCATCCGTTCGAACAGGTCGCGGCTCTCGGCGGCCGGCCGATCCCGCCAGGGGCTGGGCACGCCCGGCTCGGTCACCGTGCCGCGGTGGAGTCGGATCTCCTCCTCGCTCTGTTCGTCGACGTAGGCGAGGCCCTTGTCGATGAGCCGCAACGCCAGCCGGTACATGTCCTCGTACATGTCGCTGGCGAAGTACAGGTGCTCGCCCCAGTCGAAGCCGAGCCAGGCGACGTCTCGCTGGATGGCCTCCACGTACTCCATGGACTCGGTGCTCGGGTTGGTGTCGTCCATGCGCAGGTGGCACCGCCCCCCGAAGTCGCGGGCGACGCCGAAGTCGACCACGATGGCCTTGGCGTGCCCGATGTGCAGGTAGCCGTTGGGTTCGGGGGGAAACCGGGTGACGACCCGGCCGCCGTACCGTCCCTGCCGGATGTCCTCCACGACCGCTGCCCGCAGGAAGTCGCGGGCGGCCAGTGCGTCGAGGGTCTCGGGGGAGGGCGAGGAGGAGGGTGACATGGATGTGGACTCCAGGTGGATGCCGGTGGCGTAGCCGTCCGGGGGTCACCCGGGCAAGCCCTGGTCGTCGGGCAGGCCGGTACGGAACGCTTGACACAATTCGTTCACAGGACCCATCCAACGAGCGGCTACCCTGCATCCGCCTCCTCCCCGCCCGCGTTCGGGTATGCCCCATCCCTCCGGAGTCCTCATGCGTACCTCCCTCGTGATCCTGGCAAGCGTCTTCGCCCTGGGTGGCTGTGCCACCGACAGCGGCGACGGCACCGAGCTGGTCGCCACTCCCGGCGTCGGCCCCATCGACCGGGAGGCGGTCATCTACTACGGGTCGGCCCCCGACTCGCCGGAGCACGATGCGGTCGTGAGCCTGCACTGGCGTTCGGGAAGCCGGGTCTACACCGACCCGTTCTGCACCGGCACCCTCATCGACACCGACGTGGTCCTCACCGCGGCACACTGCCTGGACGTCGCGTCCGCCTCCTCGCGGACCTACACCGAGATGTCGCCCAGCAACCTGGTCATCTACGTCGGCGACGACCCCTCGGTGGACCTCACCAGCCACGCCTACACCGTCAGCGACCTGGAGATCTACAGCGGCTACAACCGCCGGTCCATCGTCAACGACATGGGCCTGGTGCGGCTGTCCAGCCCGATCACCGAGTCCGTCGACCCGGTGCCGCCCCTGCCGGCATCCCTGGAGCTGACCAACGCCGATGCGGGCATCGACCTCAACTTCGCCGGCTTCGGGTACACCGAGACCGGGTCCTACGGCGAGAAGATGCAGGTCACGCTGCCGATGGAGGGCCTGGGTTGCGTGGTGAGCCCCTACTGCTCGACCACCGCCCACGCCGACACCCAGTTCAGCTACGCCCAGGACAGCGGCGGCCCCTGCTCGGGTGACTCGGGCGGTCCGGCCTTCGTGACCCGCAGCGGTACGGTCTACGTGGCCGGCATCACCAGCTACGGCGACGCCCGCTGCCTGTACTACGGCGTCAGCACCAAGGTCGACGCCTTCGAGAGCTTCTGGAGCTCCTGGATCTCCGGCGGCGACACCGGGGCCACCGGAGATGGGGGCTCGACCGCGCCCTACTGCGGAGATGGCACCTGCGACGCCGACGAGAGCTGCGACGGTCGCCGCTCGACCACCGCCTGCCCCGAGGACTGCGACGGCCGCACCAGCGGGCCCCGCTTCCTGCGGTACTGCTTCATCGGCGACACCTGCTACGGGCGGGGCTGCAGCCGCCTGTAGGCCCGGCGCCATCGTGGCTGGCGGGCGGCCTGCGGGCCGCCCGTCGTGCGTCGGGGG
>RFKJ01000838.1 GCA_003694325.1 Deltaproteobacteria bacterium | reverse complement strand
GGGGGGCAACCGCTCGGCGGCGCTGACCATGCAGTCCTCGACCAGGACCGGAGCCGGCAGCGCCCGGCAGGCGCCCGCGGCAGCGCCGACCTCCCCAGCCATGGCGGCCGATCGCGCAGCCTCGACGAGACAGGCCACGTCGTCGGTCACACACGCCAGGTCCGGGTCGGAAACCGGCGGCTCCAGGCCGACCGGCAGCTCCAGCCAGTAGCTGGCGGCCGACTTCGCCGGGACCACGTGCGGGTCGAGGCGCTCGCAGCGAGCCCGAACCCGCCCCGGCCGCAACGCAGGACACAGCGCCGCGCTGTCGTCGGGCAGCGCGGCCCGGATCTCGACCACCGCCAGTTCCTGGCGCAGCGGATCGAGCCCCGCGATCTCGGTGGTCACCCCTTGCGGATCGACCGCATACCGGGCGGGCCATCCCGGCTCGTCAGGGCCGGGCCCGGCTGCGCGCGGAACGCAGGACATCCAAAAGGCGGCGAGCAGGCTCCACACGGCCGACACTCTGCCAGACCGCCGGGCGCAGCGCCAGCGTCCCTTCCCCCGCCCCCGGCAGCGCTGTGTTACCGCGCTGGGCCTTCCCCGAGGTTCCCCATGCCCGCCTGCCCGATCTGCAAGACCGAGATGAAGTCCCACCTCATCGACGGCTACCAGACCGACATCTGCCCGGCCCACGGCATGTGGCTGGACAAGGGAGAGCTGGTGGGGATCACCGAGGTCGAGCGCCAGAAGCACGGCCGCTTCGAGTGGGCCGACCTGTTTCGCAAGGAGGTCCGGCCGCCACGCCACGAACGGCGGGCGTTGTCCTGCCCCATCTGCGGCAAGCCCACCGTGCGCGAGCTGTACCACGACGTCGAGATCGACTGGTGCAGGAAACACGGGGTCTGGCTGGACAAGGGCGAGCTGGATGCGATCCTGAACAACCTCCGCCTGGACCCGTCGTTCCTGCGAGGGATCCGGGTGCGGATCGCCGACACGCAGTACTGACCTGCGCCGCCATTCGGTGAGTCGGGGGCGCCAACCCTCCCGGTTCCCGGTAGACTGGGTCCGCGGCTCTCCTCCGCTCCCTTCCCCATGCCCGATCAGCAGCGTCGTCCGCGTACCCCATCGCCCGTCGCCCAGCCGACGCAGCGCGCACCGGTGCGCCCGCCGATGGACAACGCGGTGTTCGCGCTGCTCCAGCGACGCGGCAACCAGGCGGCCAACGAAGCGCTCGCCCGACGACGCGGCGCCGACGGCCCCACGCCCGATCCGCACCGCCCCGGCGGGGAATCGTGGCTGGCCGCGCCCGCCCTCGACGAGACCGATCTCGCCGAGCTGCGCGCCGGGCTGATGGAGATGGTCTCCCATGGAAGCTTCAGCTTCCTGCAGGTCGTCGCGATGATCGACCGGCAGCCCCACCTGTCCACCGACCAGGCGATGCAGCTCAAGGAGGAGCTGCGCCAGCACATCCAGCTCCAGCGCCCGTGAACCCGCCCCGTCGCGAACCCCTGGATTCCGCCGTGGAGCGCGCCGCGACGCTCATCGCCGAGGCCCGCGCGGTGCTCATCGGCGCGGGTGCCGGCATGGGGGTGGACAGCGGCCTGCCAGACTTTCGCGGACCGGAGGGGTTCTGGCGGGCCTACCCGCCGCTGGCCCGACGTGGCCTGCGGTTCGAGGAGATGGCCAACCCCCGCTGGTTCGACCGCGAACCCCACCTGGCCTGGGCCTTCTACGGGCACCGGCTCCGGCTGTACCGCCAGACCCGGCCCCACGCCGGTTTCCAGATCCTCCGCCAGCTCGCCGGGGACCGCCCGCTGTTCGTGTTCACCAGCAACGTCGACGGCGCCTTCCAGGCCGCCGGGTTCGACGACGCGCAGATCTACGAGATCCACGGCTCCATCCACATCCTGCAGCGCACCGATGGCCGCGGCCGGACCTGGTCCGCCGACGGGGTCGAGGTCGATGTCGACATGGATCGCTTCGTGGCCCGCGATCCGCTGCCGACCTGCCCGGTCACCGGCCAGCTCGCCCGCCCCAACATCCTGATGTTCAACGACTGGCGGTGGCGGGCAGAGCGCAGCGAGGCCCAGGCGGAACGCTACGCGGCGTGGTTGGATCGCTTCGATCCCGAGGACATCGTCATCATCGAGATCGGAGCCGGCACCGCCGTCCCCAGCGTCCGTAACGAGTGCAGCCGACGCCACCTGCGCGGGGCGGGCCTGATCCGGATCAACCCCCGTGAGCCCGATGCCCCCCGGAGCGCAGTCTCCTTGCCCCTCGGCGCGCTGGACGCGTTGACCCGGATCGCGGCCCGCTGAACCGGCGTCAGGCCTCGGCCACCTCTCCCCAGGCGGCGGCTGCCCCGGCCCGCACCGACGGCGCGGGATCGTCGGCGGCCATCCGCGCCACCCGCTCGTGGGCCCCCGACGGCCAGCGGTCCTGGCTCCAGGCGGCGAGCGCTCGCAGGGCGAGGTTCCGGTGTCGGACCACCGGGCTGTCCAGCCCCGCGAGGATGCAGGCACCGCCCACGCCGGGCATGGTCGCCAGCCGCTCGAGGAAGGACGACAGCACCTGGCCGCTCACGGTGGACGGCAGCAGGCCCCCTTCCTCCTCCGCCGCCAGGTTCCCGGGGAGCAGCCGGGCCGCTTCGTCCAGCAGGACCGTCACGGTATCGGCATCGGCGTCCCGCAGCAGCTCGTTCCAGGGGCGCGCCTCCGTCGGCGCCAGGCGCGATCGCCACACCGGCCGCAGGTCCCACCCGAGCGCCCGAGCAGCCGCCACGGCGGTCTCGAAGGCCTCC
>RFKJ01000837.1 GCA_003694325.1 Deltaproteobacteria bacterium | reverse complement strand
GGTCGCCTACCTGCGGTTCGCCAGCGTCTACCTCGACGTGCAGACCCCCTCGGAGTTCCAGGAGCTGCTCCGCCCCTGGCTGCGGCCCGATGCCTCCCCGGAGAGGGGCCACTCCGCGGCCGGTCCGGGTGCGGGGGGAGGGGAGGAGTGAGCGCGTCGCTGCCCGCGGCTGCCGGAGCCTCGGCGGACGACCTGGACGCGACCATGATGCGTCGCTGCCTCGAGCTTGCCGCCCGGGCGGCGGGGCGCACTGCACCCAACCCGATGGTCGGCGCGGTCATCGTCGCCGACGGCGCGGTGGTGGCGGAGGGCTGGCACCGGGCGTCGGGGCAGGCCCACGCCGAGGTCGATGCCCTGTCCAAGGTCGGGGGCCGGGCGCCGGGCGCCACCATGTACGTCAACCTCGAACCCTGCTGCCACCACGGACGGACTCCGCCCTGCACCGACGCCATCCTGGCCAGCGGGGTGCGGCGGGTCGTCGTCGGGATGGTCGATCCGGACCCCCGGGTCAGCGGCGCGGGGATCCGCATCCTGCGCCGGGCGGGGATCGAGGTCGTGGTCGGGGTGGAGGAGGCGGCGTGCCGCTCCCTCAACCTGGGTTTCCTGCGGGTGCAGGAGGCCGGGCGGGCGGCGGTCGTGCTCAAGGCGGCGATCACCCTGGACGGGCGGATCGCGGCCGCCGATGGCCGGAGCCGGTGGATCACCGGGCCCCAGGCCCGTCGGGCGGGCCACGCGCTGCGCGATCGCTGCGACGCGGTGATGGTCGGGCGCGGGACCCTCGAGGCCGACGACCCCTCCCTGACCACCCGCGGCATCGACGGGGGGCGGGACGCCGTGCCGGTCGTGCTCGACTCGATGCTTCGCTGCGCGCCCGGTGCCCGGGTGCTCCACGCCGGCCGACGCCCGCTCATCTTCGCGGCCGAGGATGCCCCGGAGCGTTCCGACCTGCCCGCCGAGGTGGTCCGGGTGCCGCGCGACGACGCCGGGCTGGACCTCGGCGCGGTCCTGCGGGAGCTGGCATCCCGGGGCCTGCAGACCGTGCTGGTGGAGGGCGGGGCCCGGGTGCACCGCAGCCTGCTGGACGCCGGCCTGGTGGACCGGGTCCACCTGTTCGTGGCCCCCCGGGTACTGGCCGGTGGGCCGGGGTGGGTGGCGGGGCCGCCCTACGGGCTCGAAACTGCTCCGACCCTGTCGCTGTGCGAAGTCCGTCGACACGGCGACGACCTGGAGCTGGTCCTGGAGTCGGCGTGTTCACGGGAATCGTAGAAGACGTCGGCCGGCTCGTCGCCCGCCGGCCGCGAGGGCGGGGGCACACCCTGGAGATCGACTGCCACCTGCCGCTGGGGCCGCGGCCCGGCGCCGGTCCGGGAGAGCGGGTCAAGCTCGGGGACTCCATCGCGGTGATGGGGGCCTGCCTGACGGTGGAGGCCATGTCGCCGGCCGGGGATCGGGGCGGCCGGATCGTGGCCGCCGCCGGCGCCGAGACCCTCGCCCGGACGACGCTCGGCCGGCTGCCCGTCGGGGCGGCGCTGCACCTGGAGCGGGCGCTGCGGCTCGGGGAACGCCTCGATGGCCACCTGGTCAGCGGCCACGTCGACGCGGTGGGGCGGGTGGAGAGCTGCCAGCCGGACCAGGAGAGCGTGGTCGTCTGGGTGTCGGCCCCCGACGAGGTGATGCGCCTGGTCGCCGAGAAGGGCAGCATCTGCGTGGACGGGGTCAGCCTGACGGTCAACGAGCTGCGGGCGGACGCCTTCCGGGTCAACCTGGTGCCGTTCACCGCCGAGCACACCGCCGCGGCCGGGTACCGGGCCGGCACGGCCGTCAACCTCGAGGTCGACCTCCTGGCCCGCTACGTGGCCCGCCTGGTGGCGACGAGCGAGCCAGCCGGCCCGGAGCGGGCTAGGGAAGCCTCCGGGGCGGCCCGGCTGACCCGTGAGCGGCTCGTGGCCCTCGGCTTCGCGCCGCCTCCCCGCGGCGGTCGGGACTGAGCCGGGCTCGCCTCCCCCCTGGCGCCGCCCCGAGGTCGGCGCAGGCCCCCTGGAGCAACCGTGGCATTCGACGTCATGCACCCCGACCCCATGAAGCGGGTCGAGCTCGCCATCGAGGACATCCGCGCCGGCCGGATGGTGATCCTGGTCGACGACGAGGATCGCGAGAACGAGGGCGATCTCACCATGGCCGCCGACGCCGTCACGCCCGAGGCGATCAACTTCATGGCCACCCATGGCCGGGGGTTGATCTGCCTGACCCTCACCAGCGAACGGGTACGGCGGCTGGGGCTGCCGATGATGTCGGCCAACAACCAGAGCCCCTACCACACCGCGTTCACCGTCAGCATCGAGGCCCGGGAGGGGGTGACCACCGGGATCAGCGCCGCCGACCGGGCCCAGACCATCAAGGTGGCCATCGACCCCAACTCCGGGCCCCAGGACATCGTCACCCCCGGCCACGTCTTCCCCCTCCGGGCGCGGGACGGCGGGGTGCTGGTCCGCACCGGCCAGACCGAGGGAAGCGTCGACCTCGCCCGCCTGGCCGGCCTCACGCCGGCTGGGGTGATCTGCGAGATCATGAAGGACGACGGGACGATGGCCCGGCTGCCGGACCTGCTGGAGTTCGGCGCTCGGCACCGCCTGCGCGTGGTGACGGTCGCCGACCTGATCCGCTGGCGGATGAGCCGGGAGGTGATGGTCGAGGTCGTCCTCGAGGGGACGCTGCCGGTGCCCGGGGTCGGGGAGTTCCAGGCCCGCGTCTACCGCAGCCAGGCCGACCAGGGGCTGCACCTCGCCGTCTGGCAGGGGGAACTCGGCCCCGACGAGCCCGTGCTGGTGCGGGTCCAGCCCAGTGACCCGGTGGGCGACGTGTTCGGCTCTCCCCACGTCGACAGCGGCGGGCACATCGACCGCACCCTGCAGCGCATCGCCGACGAGGGGCGTGGGCTGCTGCTGTACATGCACCTGGGCGGGGGGGCCCAACCCGACGCCCTGCTCGCCCGCCTCCAGCGACACTTCGTCGACCCGGCCGAGCGCCCGCGGATCCGGCCCGCCACCAGCGACGGGCTCCGCGAGCTGGGCACCGGCGCCCAGATCCTCGTCGACCTCGGGCTGCGCAAGCTGCGGCTGCTCACCAACCACCCCCGCAAGATCGTCGGCCTGGAGGGGTACGGCCTCGAGATCGTCGAGAACGTTCCCCTGACGCCGGCCGACGGCGAGACCGACGGCGAGAGCCGGCCGCGCCGGGCCAGTCGCCTGGGGATCGACATGATCGAGTCGCCCTCCGCCCGGGCCACCGAACGCTGAACCCGCTTCCCCTCCGCCCCGGACACCCATCATGCCGCGCACCATCGAAGGTCAGCTCGTCGACAGCGGTGGCCGCTACGCCATCCTCGTGTCGCGATGGAACGACTTCATCACCTCCCGCCTCCTGGAGGGCGCCCTGGACACGCTCCGGCGCCATGGCGCCGACGTCGAGTCGCGGTGCACCGTGGTGTGGGCGCCGGGCAGCTACGAGCTGCCCCTGGTGGCCCAGCGCCTCGCGGCGTCGGGGCGGTTCGACGCCGTGATCGCCCTGGCGTGCGTCATCCGCGGGGGCACCCCGCACTTCGACTTCGTCGCCGCCGAGGTGGCCAAGGGGCTGGCCAACGTCGGGCTGAAGACCGGCGTGCCGATCACCTTCGGGGTCCTGACCACCGACAGCATCGACCAGGCCGTCGAGCGGGCCGGCACCAAGATGGGCAACAAGGGGGCCGAGGCCGCCCTCGCCGCCATCGAGACGGTCCAGCTCCTCGCCGGGATCGATGCCCTGCCCCCCGAGGGTGCCTGAGCCATGGCCAGTCGTCGCCGGGCCCGGGAGTTCGCGCTCCTGGCGCTGTACCACGCCGATCTCGCCGGGGAGCCCGATACCCGGAGGTCCCTGGCCCAGCTATGGGAGGGGCAGCTCGACGGGGCGTTCAGTGGACGGCCCGCCGAGAGCGAGGAGGTGGAATTCGCCCACCGGCTGTGCCGGGGGGTCGACCAGCGGCGCCAGGAGATCGATGCGCTCATCGAGAACGCCAGCGCCAATTGGCGATTGGCCCGAATGCCGGTGGTCGATCGCAACATCCTGCGGATGGCGGCCTACGAGCTGCTGGCCTGTCCCGACATCCCGGTCAGCGTGAGCATCAATGAAGCCGTGGAGCTGGCCAAGCGCTACGGCGACAAGGACAGCCGCGCCTTCGTCAACGGGATCCTCGATCGCATCGCGGCGGACACCGGCCGTGGCGGACGGCGGCATCGGCGTCGATGACGGGCCGGTGCCGGTGACCGCGGACCCGGCTCGCCCGCGGCGCCGGATCGACGACACCGAGCGAGATCGCCGGCGGGCGCAGTCCGACGCCTTCCTGCTGCTGCTGTGCGCCGGCGTCATCCTCGCCAGCATCCTGCTGACGCCATCGGATGCCCGGCTTGCGCTGCACGGCGTCGAGATCCCGCCGCTGTGCATGTTCAAGCGGATCACCGGCCACGACTGTTTCGGCTGCGGCCTGTCGCGTAGCTTCACCTACATGGGGCATGGGCAGGTGGCCAACGCCTTCCGGATGCACAAGCTGGGGCCGCTGCTGTACCTGGTGGTCGCCGCGCAGATCCCGCTGCGGGCCCGGGCGGTGTTCGCCTGGTGGCGGCGGTCCCGGCAGGGGGATGGCCGGGCGGGGGATGGGACGACCCCTCCTGGACCCGGCGTCGGGCGTGGTTAGCTGGTGGCCACCGGGCTGGCGGTCCCGCGCCGTCGCCCCGCAGCCAGAGGACGCCGCCATGACCGTGATCAAGATGACTCCCGCCGCGATCGAGAGCCTGCGCCGCCTGCAGGAGGAGTACGACATGCCGGGCTACGGCCTGCGATTCGGCATCACCGGCGGGGGATGCTCCGGCTACAAGTACGTCCTGGAGCTGGAGGAGGCGCCGGGCGAAGGGGACGAGGTCATCGAGATCGCCCCCGGCATCCACGTCTTCCTCAACGAAGCGCACCGCGACAAGCTGCAGAACTCCACCATCGACTGGATCGACAACCTGATGGAGACGGGGTTCCGCATCGACAATCCCCAGGCCAAGAACCCCTGCGGGTGCGGAGAATCGGTGGACTTCTGACCGCCGCCCGGGCGGAGATCAGCGGGGTAGAGGCGGATCTCGTCGCCGCCGGATCGTAAGCTGGCGGGGATGACTCGTGACCCACCGGACGCCTCCGCCTCGCCGGACGCTGCGAGGCCCTCGATCGACTCGGGCTTCGCCCCGCTGGCGAGCCTCGATGGAGCGCTGCAGGCGCTCCTCGACCGGATCCGCAGCCACACCGGGTCCAGCCGGGCGTCGCTGTTCCTGCGAGACCCGGTCTCCGGCGAGGCGTTCACCCGGGTGGCCCACCTCGACGAGGTCGAGGAGATCCGCGTGCCGCGGGGGCGCGGCATCGTCGGTGCGGTGCTCGAGCAGGACCGGGTGGTGGTCTGGCCGGGGGGCGGGGTCGATCCCGACTTCGACACCCTCGATGCCACCGGTTTCTGGCCTCGGAGCATCGTCGCGGTGCCGGTCCGCATCGACGGGGCGGTCGTCGGCGTGCTGGAGCTGCTCGACTGCGCCCTCGATGACACGGTGCAGCAGCGTGGCCAGCGCATCGCCGACCGGATGGCGGCGGTGCTGGCCCGCTCCAGCCTGGCCACCCAGCTCC
The DNA here is from genome assembly GCA_003694325.1 of Deltaproteobacteria bacterium. GTDB lineage: Bacteria > Myxococcota_A > UBA796 > UBA796 > UBA2385 > J125. The sequence continues at coordinate 1,407 of RFKJ01000837.1, read as the reverse complement.
GCCCCCGGGGCGAGCGCACCGTGCGCCTGGACTACCTCGCCGAGGGAATCATCGGCAGCGCGGCGTCCCTCATGGAGGCCTATCGCCGGGCCATGCAGGTGGCGCCCACCGAGGCTGCCGTGCTGATCACCGGCGAGACCGGCACCGGCAAGGAGCTGTTCGCCCGGGCCATCCACGCCAACTCGGCCCGGCGGGAGGGGCCGCTGGTCAAGGTGGACTGCGGTTCGCTGCCCGACACCATCATCGAGAACGAGCTGTTCGGGCACGAGAAGGGAGCGTTCACCGGGGCGGCGGGGTCGGCCTCGGGGCGGCTGGAGCAGGCGGACGGCGGCACCCTGTTCCTCGACGAGGTGGGTGAGCTGTCGCTCGTCGCCCAGACCCGCCTGCTGCGGGTCCTCGAGGAGCGCGTCGTCCAGCGGCTGGGCGGGGGGCGGCCGCGAAGGGTCGACTTCCGCCTGGTGGCCGCCACCCACCGGGACCTGGCGGCGATGGTCCGCGACTCCGAGTTCCGCACCGACCTGTTCCACCGGCTGCAGGTGGTGCGGATCCGTCTCCCCAGCCTGCGCGAACGCGGGCCCGAGGACATCCTGCGCCTCGTCGAGTACTTCGCCGAGCAGCACGGCCGCCGCCACCGCCGGCAGGTCCGGGCCATCCCGGCCGAGACCCAGGAGATGCTCGTCGCCCATCGCTGGCCGGGCAACATCCGCGAGCTGTCCCACGCCATCGAGTCCGCGGTGGTGCTGAGCTCGGATGGCGTCCTCTCTCCGGACCTGTTCCACTTCGAGGACGACGACGGGGCCGGGCTCCCAGCGGCGGCCCATCCCTTCGCCGACGAGCCGACCATCGAGGAGCTCAATCGCCGCTACCTGCGCTGGCTGCTGGAGCGGCACGGGGGACAGCGAGCCGTGGTCGCCGAGATCGCCGGCATCGGGCGCACGACGCTGTGGCGGAAGCTCAAGGACGCCGGGCTGGTGTGATCCCTCCCACCACCGGGGAGGGGAGACGGGATGGTGCCGCTCGGGGTGAATCCGGCGCGCACCTCGGCCGTCGAAGGCGCGCTCCGCCGGGCGGACGGGGAGGCGAAATGTGGCGGCTGATGACTCTCACCGGGCTCCTCTGCGGAGCGCTCGGCACCCCGATCGCCCGGGCCGGAGCGACCGCCGCCGGGGGCTGCGCCCCGCGGATCGTGGACGGCCGGGTCGCCGGGTGCCGGTGCGTCCTCGACCTCGTGGACCATCGGGCCTGCCAGGCCGGCGACGCGGCCCGGTGCGACGAGATCGTGTCCTGCTGGACCGACGCCGAGACCGGCCCCGGTCGGTTCACGCCCGCCCCGTCTCGGGCCCTGGTCGATGCCGCGGCCCGGGGGGACCGGCAGGCGGTGTCCGACACCCTGGCCCCCCTCTCGGG
>RFKJ01000836.1 GCA_003694325.1 Deltaproteobacteria bacterium | reverse complement strand
GGGGCCAGGGGTGCGGCCAGGAGGAACACGTCGGTCGGGCGGGCATCGAGCAGGGCGGCTCCGGTGCGCCCGTCGATCCACGTGGAGTGCGAGTCGGGGGATGGTGGGCTGGATGGAGCCGGGCCCGGGACCGCCACCAGCCGACCGCGTTCCCTGCGGTCCCCCACGGCGAGGTTCCACGGGGCGAGGTTCCACGGCAGGTCCGCCGGATCGGCCCGGCCCCGGACTCGGTGCAACGCCTGGCCGCCCGGGTCGAGGACTGCCACTCCGAGGGGAAGCACCGTGAGCCAGAATCGGTGGCCGAGCCGGCCCGGCAGGCGGATCGATTCGACACCGACGACGCGGACCGCATCGGCATAGGGAGACAGGATGGCCTCACCCCGGGCGATCCCGTCGGGGTCCACGAGCTCGAGAAACCGTCGGCGCATGGCCCCGGTGGGCTCGGGTTCGGTGGCCACGCGGAGCCAGGCCCGTCCGGGATGGAGGATGTCGCCCGGTCCGACCAGGGGTTCGGCCTGCCAGCAACCAGGAACGTCCACCCGTTGTTGAAGGCGGGTGACATGGACCTGCGCCCCGGGAGGAACGTGCACTTCATGCCATGCGGGCCCGCGCAGCGCAGGCTGGGGGCGCCACGCCCGACCACGGCCGCAAAGATCGCGCCCGCCATCGTGGACGCCCACGATCCAGGCCGCTCCCGCCAGGGGACGTTCGGGGTCGGCTCCGGCGATTGCTGGGTGTACCCGCAGGGACCGGGGAACCTCCGGGTGGGGAGGCCCCCGGTCGCAAGCGGCGAGGACCAGGTGACCGTCCACCGGGTGCGGCGCAGCCCAACCACCGCAGGGATGGCGGCGCGCGCCCGAACTCGCGGCGAAGGCACCGGGGGGGAGGTCCCAGGACGTGGGGCCGCAGGCCCATGCCGGGAGGGACCGGGGAAGGGCGTCCTGGTCTGCTCGGGCAGCCATGGCCCAGTTGGGGGGCCAGGCGGGGTCCACCGGCTCGAGGACTCGGTGCAGCCGTCGTGGGTTCACCAGCGGAACCGGGTCCCCCGGTGGCACGCCGAACCGCAGGCCCCGGACCACGGCCTCGGCGTCGACCGGCGCGCCGGTGGCGCGGAGATGGCGGAAGCAACGGAGCAGCAGGCGAGTCAACGACCGCTCGACGAGGTGGAGCAGCAGCCCGTCCCAGGAGACGGGCGGGGGGCTGCGCCAGTGGGGCCGAGCCTCCCCGGACGGTTGCGCTCCTTGCTGGCCGGGCCCCGGGCCTGCCCCCGGCTCGTCGTCGACGGGGGGGGCGGATGTCTCGATGTCCGGCGGCTCGATGTCCGGCGGCTCGATGTCTGGCGGCTCGATGTCTGGCGGTGCGTTCTCGGCGAAGTCGTCGTCCTGCGGGTCCTCCTGGGCGAGGGACCCGTCGTCTGTCGGGTCCTCCTCGGCAACGGACTGGTCCTCGTGCGGGCGATCGACGAGCTGGAGGACGGGGCGTCCATCGGGATCGACCCGGGGGACCAGGCGCAGGGGTTCGCCATCGAGCCACCACCAGCCCCGGTCATCGGGCAGCGGCAGGGCGGCAGACAGGGTGAACCCATCCCTCGGACCCGCTATGGGCTCGAATTCCAGGTCGATGGCAATGATGGCCTGCCTGGTGCGGGCGTGGCGGCGGGCATCCTCCGGTGGGATCGGTGGTTCGACCACGCGGAGGTCGAGGAGGCGAAGGACCCCGATTCCGTGGACGTGAAAGGGGAGGGCTTGTCGGAGTGCGGCATCGAGCCCGCCCCACCCCTCGCGGCGGCGGGTGAGCCAGGCGACGGGATCTTCGAGTCCCGCGTCGATGGGCAAGCCAGGAGGGTCGGCGGTGCGGGGGAACGGCGCGGAGTTCCAGCGTGGTGCGAGCGCCGAGACCGGGGGATCGAAGGCGTCTGCCGCCTTTCGGACGAGGCTGCGAGGGTCGTCGTGGATGCCGGGGCGGATGGCGTGGAACCGGAAGCTCACCGTCGCGGCGTTCTCAGCCGCGTCGCGCCACCGCAACGGGCCCCGCAGACACCGCCACCGGAGCTTGTCGCCGATCCGGTACACCAGGCGGAGCACGCCGCTCCCCGGCTCGACGGCAAGGACCAGCCCCTCGCGCTGGACGTCGAAGATGTGCCGGTAGCGGCTGGAATAGACGGCAAACCAGCTTCCAGCCAGTCTCGGCGACAGGATGGCCGCCGACAGGACGAAGGCGTCGAACCGGGCGATGCGGACGACCGTCGGCACGTCGTGGGTGGCAACCCGGTCGCTGATGTCGAGACGGTCCCGGGTGTAGCCGAGCACGCCACAGAAGAGCCCATCGGCGGCCTCGATGAGACCGTCGGGATCCGCAGCCGTCCGGAGCAGGCGGACCACCGAGGCATGGAGGGTTCCATCGAGGTCGATGGTGCCCAGCCAGGCGGCTTCGCTGCTCCCGGGACCAGGCGGATCCCGGTCGGGTCGCTGCTTCTGCACCGGTGTCATGCGGGCCAACGAATCTCCCCGGAGGGATGACCATAGTGGCCACACCCGTTCTGCGTCCAACGCGCTCCGTCCCGGGAAGGTTGCCGCCCTGCCGGGCCCGGTTTCCCCCGGCGCACTCGTCCAGGGTGAACGTCCTCAGGGGCAGCCGCCCTCAGGGGCAGCCGCCGCCGCGCTCCAGGTCGATCGCGCGCGCTTCGTCGAGGGTGACGGACCGGAACCCGCGGGCCTCCACCTCGTCGAAGAGGTCCTGGATGAGCGCCGCGGCGTCCCCGCTGTAGCCGGAGCTGCTGGTGTGGGCGTAGGAGATCGGGTGGATCACCACCCCGATCCGGTGCTCGCCGGTGCCGCGGTCGAGGGCCTCCAGCACCGACGCCTCCGACACGCGCGCTCCGCCGGCCTCGGTCTGGAAGGGGGCGTGCGGCAGGATGTAGACGTCGGGCTGCTCGCCCAGGTCCTTGCAGGTCGAGCCGCCCAGCAGGGCGTCCGCCGAGTCGCTCTCCATCTCGTCGGTGACGTGGTCGTACTCGGCCGTGGCGAAGGGGATCGTGGCCACGTCGCCGACCCACTCCAGGTCGATGCACCCGGAGGTGTCGGCGATGGGCTGGCCTTCCTCGTCGAGGGCCGGATTGCAGGAGTTGTCGTGGCGACCGTTGGGTTCTTCGGGTCCACCGTTTTCGTGGGGCCCGATGGCGGCGAAGTTCGGGGACCAGCTCGAACCCAGGGCCATCGACAGCGCCCGCTCGAGCTGGGCCAGGCCGAAGTCGAGGGTGCACTGGCCGGCGTCCCGGTCGCCCCAGCAGCGATCCGTCCCGTCCTCGTCGACGTCGGGCTCGAGGGTGGTGGCGTTGGTGTAGCCGTCCCGGTATGCGTGGTTGTGGGTGTGGCTGTGGAAGGCGAGCTGGTGACCGTCGGCCACCCAGGACGCCACCAGGTCGCGCGCCGGCTTGGACTCCTTGAGCAGCTCGGCCCAGGCGGGCGTGAACATGATGGTGACGTGGTGCGGCGACGCCAGGGACGCGTTGCGGGTCGACAGGTCCTCCATGAACTGCGCCAGGCGGGTCCACCGGGCCTCGAGGTCGTCGGGGGTGGCCGGATCGGCGTGGAGGACGAAGTAGAAGACAGGGGACAGGGAGTCCGCACCCCCATCGGTGCCGCCACCATCGGCGCCGCCGCCATCGGTGCCCCCG
>RFKJ01000835.1 GCA_003694325.1 Deltaproteobacteria bacterium | reverse complement strand
GGGCCCGCCCCTGCCGGGCCGGGCGATGGCCGTCGGCGCGCGGTCGGGGGCCGGATCAGCGGGCATCGGGCCCTCGCAGGCGCTCGATCAGCGAAGTGATCCGACCGGACAGCTCGCGGGTGGCGTACTCCAGCTTGCGGGCGACGGTCTCGGGGTCGTCCCCCGGCCCGGGCCCCGGGCCGAGGTCCCACCGCAGGCAGACGCTGCGGAAGGGCAGCTCCACCGTGCGTCGGCAGTACTCCGGGGCGAGGTCCACGATCACGTGGAAGGGGCGCCCCTCGAGGTCGAGCTGCTGGATGCCGACGGGCTGGATTCCCTCGGCGTCGAGGCCCCGGGCTTCCATGAAGTCGCGGACGACCGGGTCGACGATCGCCGCCGCATCCCAGCCGGCCGCCTCGTAGTGGCCGCTCTCCGGGAAGGCCCGGATGGCCATGGCCCGCGCCAACTGGCTGAACCCGTCGCCGTGCTCGTCGACGAACAGGATCCGGTACACCTTGGGCGCCTTGGCCTGGCCGGTGGTGGCGAAGACGGTCTCCTCGCACAGGTTCTTGGCCTGGTCGCTCACCCGCTCCAGGCGGTTGAACACGATGAGGAGCGCGAAGAGATCGTGCAGCGGCACGGGGTCGGGGCCCGAACCGGCGGCGAGCAGGTCCTGGAAGCCGTTGTCCAGCGACAGGTCGATCCCGTCGGCCATGGCCATGGTGCCCCGGGCGAGATCGGGGTTTTCGTCGGTCCACGCCTGGATGGCCTGGCGCAGCATGTGGCGGGTGCGCTCGTCCATGGACCGGAGGTGGCGGGCGATGTGGTCGGGCACCGGGGCCTGGAGCTTGACCGCCTCCCGGGCGATGGTGGTGGCGTAGTCGCCGATGCGCTCCAGCGCGATGTTGATGCGGAGCACCGACGAGACCGTCCGCAGGGGCCCCGCCGCCGGCAGGTGGCGGGCGACGAAGGCGTGGCAGCGGGCGTCGAGGGCCCGGACCCGCCGGTTGATCGGCAGGTCGTCGAGGATCACCTCGGCGGCTTCGTCGGGGTCGCCGTCGAGCAGGCAGCGCACCGCCCGCATGACGGCGTGCTCGACCAGGCCGCCGATGGCGGCCACCTCGGCGTGGATGGCGTCGAGGTCGGCCTGCAGGCGGCGTTCGTAGTGACTCATGGGCTCCTCGGGCGGGCGGGCGGCCATCCCCCTCGGGGACGCGGATCTACTCCGGGCAGGTCACCGGCCGGGCGGGGGCGTAGCCCTTGTGCAGGATGATGCACTGGCCGGCGTCGCTCAGGATCCAGTCGAGGTAGGCCTTCACCGCGCCCTGGGGTTCCCCCTTGGTGTACATGAACAGCGGGCGGGAGATGGGGTAGCTGTGGTCCCGGGCGGTCTCGATGGACGGCTCGACGCAGGGTTCGCCCTCGGTCCGGGCGACGCAGGCCATCTTCACGTCGGGGGTGGCATAGGCCAGGCCGCTGTAGCCGATGGCGCAGGGGGTATGGGCGACGAGGTCGACGACGTCCTTGGAGCCGTGCATGTCGCGGGAGCCGAGCTTGTATTCCCGGCCCTCGCCGAGGACCGCCTTCTTGAAGTAGGCGTAGGTGCCGGAGTTGTTCTGCCGACTCACCCGGATGATCTCGTCGGAGTCGCAGCCGGGGACGGTGACGCCGAGCTGGCTCCACCGCTCGATGGTCCCGCCCTCGCCGTAGATCCCGGCGAGCTGATCGAAGGTGAGCTGCTCGATGGGGTTGTCCTTGTGCAGGTAGACGGCGAGCGCGTCGTAGCCGACGATGAACTCCTTGGGCTCGACCCCGTGCTCCTCGGCCAGCTTGATCTCGCTGTCCTTCATCTTCCGGCTGGCATTGGCGATGTCGACGGTGCCGTTGATGAGGGCCGAGATGCCGGTGCCCGAGCCCCCCCCCGAGACGGCCACCGCCGTGCCGGGATCGACCTTCTTGTAGGCCTCCGCCCAGGCCTGGGCGACGTTGACCAGGGTGTCGCTGCCCTTGTTCTGGATGACGGCCCGGCCGCCGGAGGAGCCGGATCCCCCGCCGGCGGCGTTGCCGCCGAGGGTGGTCGGCGACGAGCGATCGGGGCGGGAGCAGGAGGCCAGGGTGGCGACGGCGAGGGCGATGCAGAGGGAGGTCTTCATGGGGACGGTCTCCGGGAATGCGCGCCCGGAGTAGGACCTCGCGGCGAGCTGCTCAATGCATCCGTTTGCTGCGTGGCAGATTGTCGCAGTGTGGCTCGGATTGTCGCGAGTGGGGCTCAGGCCCGGCGTCCCATCCGCTTGAGCTTGCGCTGCAGGCTCTGGCGGTAGATCCCCAGCCACGCGGCGGCCCGGGTGATGTTGCCCTCGCACCGCTGCAGGACGTACTCGATGTACTCCTGCTCGTGTTCGTCCAGGGTGAGGCGGCGATCGGGGAAGCGCACGTCGTCCACCGGTGGATCCACCCACATGGACCGCTCGATCCGCGAGACGTCCACGGGCCGGGCGAGGTAGTCCACGGCCCCGAGCCGGACCGCCGCCACCGCCCCGGCCAGGGTGGCATGGTTGGTCACCACCACCACCCGCGCCTTGGGGGCAGCGGCGGCCAGCAGGCGCAGGACTTCGTGGCCCTCGTTGCCTTCCAGCCGGGTCTCGACGACCGCGAACCGGGGGGGCGGTCCCGTGGCCAGCACGTGTTCGAGGTCGGCCAGCCCCGTCGCCCGGACCACCCGGTAGCCCCGCTCCTCCAGCGCCCGGCCCAGCACCCGCATGGCGTGGGTGTCCTGGTCGACGAGGGCGACGACCGGGCCGGCGATGGAGCGCGTCGAGGTCACGGGCGCGTCCTGGGATTCACCCCCCTCTAACCGGAGTTCGCGCGGCTCGGGCCGCCCGGTCGCGGATCTGCCGGACGAGGGCGCGCTGGTCCCCGGGGAGGTCGAGTGCCAGCGCCTGGTCGCACAGGGCCGCCACCCGCCGACGCAGGGCCTGCAGGCCACCGTCGGCGTCGGTGGCGTCGGCGGCCCCGACGGCCCGGGTGAGGGCCAGCCAGGTCTCGGGCTGCGGCGAGGGCTGGCGGAGGAGCGAGATGTCCACCTCCTCGGCCCCCGTGCCGAGGAGCAGGTCCACGAGGTCGGGCGTGCCGAGGTGCCAGGTGGGGCGGTCGATGGTGACCTCGACCGTGTCGAGGACGCGCTTGGCCGCGATGACCCGCCAGGCGGCGGCGGCGGGGGTGGCCTCGGCGGACCACCGGGCCACCGTCTCCAGCGCGGCGACCCGGTCGAGGCCGCGGCACGGCCGGTCGGGGCAGGAATCGACGAGGCGCTCGGCGGTGAGGGCGACCAGGGCGAGGCCCGTCGAGCGGTCGGTGGCGGCGTCCGCGGCGAGGCCCTCCCGGGCTCGTCGCAGGCGGAAGGCCAGGGCGGCGTCCCGCCGGTCGGCCAGGACCGCCCCCTCGGACCGGAGGGTGTCGGCGTCGGCCAGCAGGG
>RFKJ01000834.1 GCA_003694325.1 Deltaproteobacteria bacterium | reverse complement strand
CGGTGGGGGCCCGCCACCGGAAGGGCGAGCCGGGCCGCGATGTCGCGGTTCGGGCCGTCGGGGGACACAGCGGCGACGACGATCCCGTTGATATCGGTGCCGTCGTGCTGGTGCGGGACTTGCAGACCAGTACCGAGGACCGACGACCCGGAGCAACCATGCACCCCTCCACCCTCCTCCTCCCGATGTTCGTGGCCGCCTGTGACCTGCCCGGCGGCCAGGACGAGGTCTGGGCACCGCACTGCGACGAGATCCGGACGCCCCTCGACGCCGCCGAGGTCTCACCACTCGGCTTTTCGGCCGACGATCTGCTGGTCGGCGTCGGGACTCATGCCGAGGCGAGCCTGGTATGGACCGACGACGGCGCGACCACCCGGCTGTCCGTCGACCTCAGCCCTGGCGCCGAGGTGTACTTCGTCGACCTCGAAGAGGCCCCCGTGCCCGATGACGCCGATGCGGTCCTCGACATCGCCGTCATCTGCGACGACTACCTCGAGGTGGCCGCCGGGCTGTCGCTGTCCACGGATGATGGGCTGCTCGATGACGACTTCGACGCCGTCCTCACCGCGTCGACGGTGGACGCCGCCGCCTTCTCGGTGGATGCCGAGCCCGCCGACTTCGCCCACCCCGAGATCTTCGACCCCTTCGCCACCGGGGACTACGACGACGAGGGTGTGGCGCTCTACGGAGAGGTGAGCGCGGGAGGACAGACCAGCGGGAGCCTGTACTTCGAGACCGAGGGCACCGATGGCGACACCGCCTGGGCGGCGAGCGAGCTCGTCGCGGAGTGGGGGGCGGTGGAGTAGGGCAGGGGGCCCTGTACCGGTCCAGCCGGAGAGCGCCCCACCCTCCCCGCCGAGCAGCTCTGGCCTGGCCGCCACAGCTCCGGTCCTCCCCCGCTCTGTGAGCGGGTCGGCATGAGCCGTGGCGCCATTGGATCCCGGGGCCGGGTGCGGCCATAAGTCGGCTGGACCCGATGTCTCTCGCGGTTGTGACCGCGATTGGGGCTGCCGGGCGGACACATCTCCATGAGGCCGAACGGTCTTCCACGGTCATGGCCGAAACCATCCTCGTTTGCGGTCACAAGTGCCGGAGACCTCCGGTCTTGGCAAGTCATGGCCGCCGGGGTGCGCCCGATCCGAAGTGCCCCGTGCAGACCTCGGGTCCATCTCGACGGTCCGTCTCGACCGGCCATCTCGATGACGGGCCCGGTGTGTCCGACCCTGGTGCCGGCAACCCCCGGACCGCCGGGCGGCCGGGGAGCGCGGTGTCCGCTCCTCGACCTCCGGGGCGACCGACCGACCGCCCCCACCGGGCACATCCCGCCTCGCCGCCCGCGCGCTGGCCCCCCCCGGCGTTTGCCGCGCCGCTGCCCGGCACCTCCCGCATGGTCGTGGGGGCCGTCGTCCCTGCCGCCCGGCCGAAACCCGGCCGCGCTCAGCGCCTGGCGGGCGGTGGCTGGGGCCGCTGGAACACCCAGCGATCGTCGTCGGACAGGTCGGGCTGGAACTGGTAGCCACCGCGGTCGAAGCGCTTCAGGCCCTCGGGGTCGGTCAGGCGGTGGTCGATGATGTACCGGGCCATCATGCCTCGGGCCTGCTTGGCGAACAGGAACAGCACCCGGGCCTTGCCGTCCTTGACGTCCTGGAAGACCGGGGTCACGACGCGCGCTCCGAGCCGGTCGACCTGGACCGACTTGAAGTACTCGGCGCTGGCGAGGTTGACGACCGTGGGGTCTCCGCTGTCGGCGAGGCGGGCCTGGACCTGCCGGGTGATGCGATCGCCCCAGAAGTCGTACAGGTTCCGGCCGCGGCGGGTCGGCAGCTTCGTGCCCATCTCCAGGCGGTAGGGCTGGATGAGGTCCAGCGGTCGCAGGTAGCCGTACAACCCCGACAGGATCCCGATGTGGTCCTGGGCGAAGGCGAGGTCGTCCTCGGACAGCGTGGCGGCGTCCAGACCGGTGTAGACATCCCCCTTGAACGCCAGGATCGCCGGGCGGGCGTTGTCCGGCGTCAGGTCCGTGGTCAACTGCTTGTAGCGGTCGTGGTTGAGCTTCGCCAGGTCGGCGCTGATGTCCATCAGCTCGCGCAGCCGCTTCTGGGTCAGGTTCCGGGTCGTCTTGATGAGCTTGCCGGTGTCGTCGAGGAGTGCCGGCAGGCTGTGGGTGGAGACCGACAGGGGGGATTCGAAGTCCAGGCGCTTGGCCGGGGACAGCAGGGCGAGCATGGGAGTCCTCCGCGGGGGTCGGGCCTAACCACGCCGGCGTGACCGGGAAGGTCTCGCGGACGTAGAGTGGGCGCGTGGACGATGGCGATGCCGGACTGCTGCACCCCGAGCGGGCGGGCCACGCCTGGCCCCGGTTGCTGCTGCTCCGTGGCCTCGGCGGGATCTACCTCGTCGCCTTCTGGGTGCTGGTCCGCCAGCTCCGGCCCCTCATCGGCGTCCACGGGCTGACCCCGGCGGGCTCGTACCTCGACCGGGTGGCCCGGGCGCTGGGTGGCCGGTGGGAGGGCTTCCTCCGCCTGCCCTCCCTGTTCTGGGGATCGAGCGCCGATGGCGTCATGCTGGCGGCCGCCTGGCTCGGCGTGGTGCTGGCGCTGGCGGTCATGGCCGGGGTGGACCATGCCCTGGTCCTGGCGGTGCTGTGGGGCCTCTACCTGTCCTTCGTCCACGTCGGGCAGCTCTGGCTCGGCTACGGCTGGGAGTACCTGCTGCTCGAGTCGGGCTTCCTGGCCATCTTCCTGGGGCGGCTGCGGACCCTGCGGAGCGCCGGTGAGGCGCCGGCCGGCACGGCGGTGGTGGTCTGGCTCTACCGCTGGCTGGTCTTCCGCCTCATGTTCGGGGCGGGCCTCATCAAGCTCCGGGGGGATCCCTGCTGGCGGGAGCTGACCTGCCTGGACTGGCACTACGAGACCCAGCCCAACCCGCACCCGCTGTCCTGGGCCTGGCACCACCTCCCCCACGGTGTCCACGCCGCAGGCGTCGTGTTCAACCACCTCGTCGAGCTGGTGGTCCCCTTCATGTTGTTGGGGCCGCGGCCGGCCCGGGCTGCGGGCTTCGTCCTCCTCGTCGCCTTCCAGCTCCTGCTCATCTCCAGCGGCAACCT
>RFKJ01000833.1 GCA_003694325.1 Deltaproteobacteria bacterium | reverse complement strand
TGCAGAACTGGGTCGACTCCGGACTGGCCACCGTCCGGGACGGGCGAATCGCCATTCCCCCCGAGACCCTCCAGCGGCTTCGCACGCTCTCGACCCTTCCCCTGGCGCCACTGGCCGACGCCCCCATCCCCGGGGACGGCCGCACCCGCCAGGTCTCGCGGGCCATCGCCATCGCCGGAGACCGGGCGCGCCGCCCGATGCTCTCGGCAGCGCTGGGGATGCCCCTCGCCGAGCTGGACGCCATCATCGCCCGGCTGTCCCATGGCGGCGCGGTCCACGCCGACGACACCGGGCTCCTCGTCGACGACACCGCCGGGGCGACGCTCGCCGACATCCCGCCGGGCGAGCGGATCGACATCCACGGCCGGATCGCCGCCGCCCTGCCCCCCAGCGACCCGACGCGTCTCAGCCACCTCCTCGCCGCCGGCGCTCCCGCCGCCACGATCGTCGACGCCGCCACCACGACCGCCGAGGAACACCACCAGCAGGGCAGGCTCACCGATACCCTCGCGGTGGCCGAGCTGGCCTTCCAGGTCATCCGCGCCGAGCCCTACGCCATCGGCCGGGCGACCCGGCTCATCGACCTCTACACCTGCGCCGCCATCGCCACCGACCTTCCGCCCACCCTGGCCCGCGCGGCCTGGGAGCTGCGGCGCCTGCCCCGGCTGCCGCAGCTCGATGGTCGCGCCGCTCTCATCGACGCCTCCCGGGCGGCGTTGTCGGGCCGGCCCGACGAGGCGCTCGAGCTGGTCGCGGCCATGCCCGAGACCGGCGACCCCGAACTGGACCGGATGGTGGCCACGGTCATGTTCCAGGCCAGCCGGTCTCTCCCCGTGGAGGCCGAGGAGTTCCTGCTGGAGCGGATCGCCGAGCGCCTGGGCGAACCACGCGACCGCGCCTCCGAAGCCCTGCTCGCCGGCTGGCTGGGCCACCTGCGCTACCGGCAGGGACGGTTCGAGGAGTCGGCGCAGCTCCATGCGCGGAGCCAGCGAGGTCCGGGGACCCTGCACCGGCGCGTCGCCGCCGCCCTGGACCGGGCCACCGCGCTGCTCGCCGCCGGGCAGACCGACGCCGCCGAGGTACAGGCGCTGCAGGCCCGGCTGCTCGCCGAGGAGTACCGCGACCCTTCCCTGGAGGCGCGGGCCTGGGCCCTGGCCCGCCGGGTGGCCCGGCTGCGGGGCCGTGCCGGAGGCCCGGACACCGACCTGGTCGCGACCGTGCACGGGCTCGGGTCTCCGTCCCTGAGCGCCGAAGTCGCCCTCAACGAGGCGCTGGTGGCGCGAGACACCGGCTACCTGCAGGACGCCGCCGACCTGGCCATGCAGGCGCGGGCAGCCTTCCACGCCGCCGGCAAGCGTGCGCTCGCCGTGCTCGCCGCGAGCCTGGCCGCCGACAGCGGGGAGGCGCGCGGCCTCTGGTGGGCCCGGCAGCACTTCGAGGAGGTCGCCGCCGACGGCGAGGTCGAGATCCTCCTGCAGGCCGCCGCCCTGCTCACCCGGGCCACCGGGGCGGAGGACTGGGCGGCCAGGGGACGGCAGGTAGCCCGCCGGCTCGGCGCGGTGGACCTCGCCTGTCCCCGCGAGGTGATGCCCCTCGCCGAGGCACTCCACGCGCTGGGCGGCTGATCGGCCCGTTTCGGTGGATCCCTCCCATCCGCCAAGGACATGCCCATGCAACGACGCCTCATCCTCATGCGACACGCCAAGAGCGAGCGACACGGCGGAGCAGCCACCGACCACGCCCGCCCCCTGTCCAAGCGGGGACGCCGCGATGCCCCCCGGATGGCCGCCTGGCTGGTCGACCACGGGTGGAAGCCGGACGCGGTCGTCAGCAGCGACGCGACCCGGACCCGGCAGACCTGGGAACACATGGCGCCGTGGTTCGAGCCGGACCCGCCCGCGGTGCGATTCCACAACGGGCTGTACCTCGCCTCCCTCGGCGCGCTGCAGAGGGTGTCCGTGGATTGGGCCCCCGCATGGGGCACCGTCCTGGCACTGGGCCACAACCCCGGCTGGGAGCAGGCGGTGGCCCATCTCTCCGGGGTGCAGGAGTACATGCCGACCGCGGCCTGCGCCCTCCTGCACGGGGCGGGGGAGACCTGGGCGGAGGCGCTGGAGGGCCGGTGGCGGCTGGAACGACTCCTGCGTCCGCGGGAACTGCCGCAATAGGTTCCCGCCGGTGAATTGGGGGCGGCGGCCCCGCACCGGGGAGGTTCGGGCGATACGATGACCGTTCCAGGGACCGGGCATGTCGCCCGGCAGGTGGCGTCACGGGGTCCCCATGCAGCGGCAGAGGCCACCGCATCGATGGCGCCCCCTCGGGCTCGTGGCGATCCTCACGACCGGCCTCTCGGCCGGATGCCGAACGCCGTCCCCACCGCAGGCAGATCCGGGTTCCCCCTTGACCGACGACCCCTGGCACTGGGTCGAGACCACCGGCCTGGGGGGGCGCCCGACGGCCCTGGTGGAGACCGATGACGGCTACCTGGCCGCCGTCGGCGGTGCGCTGTGGCACAGCCCGGACGGGCTGAGCTGGTTGGAGGACGACACCGAGGGCCTGCCCGACGGGGACATCACGGCGCTGGGTTGGATCCACGATGATCCGCCGGTCACCCTGGCGTTCGTCCACGGCCACGGCCTGTTCCGGAACGCGGGCGATGGCTGGGAGCCGCCGTCCGTCCCCCCCGACAGCCCACTCCTGACCGCGCTCAATCCTCGCGCGATCCCCGTCCCGATGAATTTCGCCGCCGACGCCAACCGGCCGGGCACCGCCTGGATGGCCGCCGTCGGCGGGCTGTTTCACACCACGGATGGGGGCCGGACCTGGGCGAGCGTGCCCGCTCTTGCCGACGCCGGGTTCAACCTGCTGTTCACCGGGGTCGCCGCCCGGGGAGACGACATCGCCGCCACGGCCTTCCGCCCGGCCGGCGTGCTTCCCGGCGCCTACGCCGACCTGTTCACGGCGGGCATCTTCCGCTCCACCGACGGCGGAGAGACATGGTTCCAGGGCGATCCCGCGCAGCTCACCCGGTACCCCACCGACGTCGCCTTCGACCCCAACGGCAATGCCTGGGTCTCCACGCAGGATGCTGGCCTGCTGCACGAGACCGGCACCGGCTGGATCACCCTCGGCGGCCCGGCCGATCAGCTCGCCCTGGAGTGGACCCGCGGAGGAGTCAACCTCGCCACCGGTCGCCAGGGCGTGTGGCGCTACCAGGCGACCGGGTGGACCCAGGCCGGGAGCGGCCCCATCGCCGCCATCGCCGGCGACCACGCCCTGACCGATGATGGCGGCCACTGGGCGCTCACCGCCGGCCCCGGATCCGTCGCCGATCCTCGGGGCGGCGCCACGGTCCACGTGGCGCTGTCCATGCACGTCAACCTCTACCACTCCTACCGGGGCGACACCCCTGACGACGACGGCTACGGCCTCGACCTCGACGTGATGCGCACGACCCTCTCCTGGCTGGAGACCCACCCCGAGGTCCACGCCGACTGGGACATGGACAACGCCTGGAGCACCGACGACTGGCTGCAGACCGACGGGTCGGACGTCCTGGCCGCCATCCAGGCACGGGTGGCCGACGGTCGGGACGACGTCCGCCTCATGAGCTGGAACAACGGCGCGATGCCCGCCCACACCCGGGAGGAATTCGACGAGAGCATCCGCCGGGCGTGGGCCAGCAACCTTGCGTTGTTCGACGAGGTCGTCCCCGGGGTGCAGCCCCAGGAGTGCATGTTCACCCCCGAACACGTCGACTGGTACGTCGACCAGGGCATCGAGTGGATCACCCTGTTCAACTCGGCGACGCCGTTCACCGCCCTGCGCAACGAGATCACGCTCCCTTCGTCGGTGTGGAACAACCCGGTGATCATCGCCACCGACTCCGCTGCGATGACCCTGGTCCCGGTCTACCACCACGGCGACCTGCTCAACCACGGGGGGCTGGTCGGCTGGGTGACGGCGCTGCACGAAGCCGCCGTCGACGACCAGCTCCTCGTCATCCACTTCGACGCCGACGCCGAGAGCTGGGAGCGCTTCGACCTGGAGCTGGACGCCGTGGCGGACCTCGAATTCGTGCGGTTCACCACCATCCAGGACTACCTGGACTCCCACCCCGCCGCGGTCACGATCCCCGCCCCGCTCGACATGGCCGACGGCACCGGCGATGGAATGCAATCCTGGGCCGAGAAGCAGTTCAACCAGGAGATCGCCACCGGTATCGCCCAGGCGCGGACCCTGGCCGAGCAGGCTGCCGCGCTGGCGGGAGACGACGAGGAAGTCGTCGAGCTGCTCGATGAGGCCATGGAGCCCCGCCTCCTCTCCCTCAGCACCACGCACTTCGGGTTGGCCGCCCCCACCCTGCACCCGGATCGCGTCGACCGGGCGCGCGAGTACGTCGCCGATGCCATCGCCGCCGCCACCGCCGCGTGGAATGTCGCCGACAGCCGCCGGCCCGTCGCCCCCGGCACCATCGAGATCACCGAGACCCGCGGCGCCGCCGGCCCGGCCCTGGTCGAGGCCACGGTCGCCGTGCCGGCGGCCTCCTGGACCGACCCGGCCACCGTCGTGATCCGCGATCCCCAGGGTGACGTCGTCCCGGCCGCGGTCACCGCGGTGACCGATGGCGACCCGGTGCTCGTCGACCTCGCCTGGGTGGCCACCGTGGAGCCACGCTCCACCACGACGCTCACCTGGTCGGTGGAATCCGCGGAGGCGGCGGCAGCCCCCGGGGTGGACCCGGCCCCCCTGCACGATGACCTCGGCCTGGTCGCGCCGTTCACCGAGTGTGGCGGGGTCACCGGCACCGCCCGGAGCCTCGGGCAGAGCCCGGTCACCGTCGACCCGCTGGGCGTCATGGCCACCCAGGAGGACCACTGGGCACTCCCCGTCTGCACCGACGAAGGGTCGGTCACCTGGACCCGCCGCGTCTTCGCCGGGCTGCCCGGAGTCGTGGTCGAGGTGGAGGCCACCCTCCCGGCCCTGTCGGACAGCGATGCGGACCGGTTCGAGTCGGTCGCCCTCAGCCCCATCGCCTGCGACGGCGACGCCGACCTGTTGACCTGGCGCACCATGGGAGGAGCCACCCCGACCCGGGCGGTCCGCCAGGGTGTCCCCACCTGGAATGGCCAGGTGGTCGACGGCTGGGTGATCCTGCAGTGCGCAGACGGGCGGGTCCACGCCGTGAGCCACCGGGTCACCGAGCGCACCTCGCTGGGCTTCGCGCCGGTCCGGACCACGGGCGAAGACGCGCTGCTGGCCCCGCTGGGGACCCTGTGGGGCCCCGCCCCCCTCCACGAGGCCCGGCGGACGGGCGGCCACGGCATGGGCGACGTCGTCACCGAGATCGTCGGCAGCCAGTTCCGACCGGCGGCCCCCGACTGGGCCGGCCGGTCCATCCGGTTCCGTCTGTGGGGTTCCGCCGACGATGGCGACCCGCCCGAGGAGGGGACCCTCGACCTGTTCGCCCACCCCCCGCTGGTGCGAGTCGGGGAGTTCGCGGAATAGGACCCGACCGTCCGCCTCCCTCCCCCGCGCCATGATGGACACACCGCCTCCCTCCCCTCCGCCTCCGTCCGCCGGGGCGGGCGTGCCGGCCACCATCGCCGCCGGCTACAACCGCCGCAGCCTCCAGGCCCTGGCCTGCCTCGTCGCCGTCTACACCGCCGTCGGCGTCAACTGGTTCCACCTCCTCGACCTGTCGCGGGGAATGGACTGGCTCCTCGGAGGGATCTGGGCCTTCATGACCGCCGCCCTCTGCTGGGACGTCCGCCCGCGGCGCGACCTGCCCCTGACCATCGTCGCGATGCTCGGCGGCCTGGTCATCGAGGGGTGGGGCACCCAGACCCGCCTGTGGACCTACTTCACCCTGGAGCGCCCCCCGATCTGGATCATCCCGGCCTGGCCGGTCGCCGGGCTCACCGTCGACCGCCTCGCCCGGGTACTCGACGCCGCCCTCCCCCGGGGCGCGGCGGACCGGGTGCCCTGGCGCCTGGCCTACTGGACCCTGGTGCCGCTGTTCGTGTTGGCCATGACGCGGTTCCTGTGGCCGACGGTCGACCTGGGGGCGAGCCAGCTCGTGGTGGGCCTGATGCTGGTGGTCCTCGCCAGCTCCACCAACGCCAGGGCCGACATGGTCCTGTTCCTGGCAGGTACCGGGTTGGGGATCTTCCTGGAGTACTGGGGCACCAGCCGACGCTGCTGGACCTACTACACCCATGCCGTGCCCCCCCCGGTCGCCGTCGTCGCCCACGGGTTCGCTAGCCTGGCCTTCGCCCGGGGCGTGACCCTGTGGAGTCGTCTCCGCGGAGTCGGTCGGCCGGGCCTCGCCACCTGAACCCGAACATCGTTCGGCCCCGCCCGCCCGCCGGCGGACGCGGTCCACCGCGTGCCGGGTCTTCAGTCGGTGGCCTTCCCCATGCAGGCCTTCGTGAACCAGCTCTGGTACTCCGGAGCCGATTCGGCGAACTCCATGATCTCCGGCGAGACCTCGCTGCGGTTGAGGACGCGCGGTCCCGCCTCGATGTCGACGATGGGCAGGTCCCAGGAGTAGAAGCCACACCCGCCCGCCGTGCACCGCATGGTCTGGTCCCCGATGAGCTTCATCCCCATGCGGTTGCGATTGACGGTGTGCTCGTAGCAGACCCAGCTCGTGGCTTCGCCGATCGGCTCGGGCTCGGGCCAGGTGTCGGGGATGGCCCCGGTGAACAGGTCGGTAAGGCCGTAGCTGATGCGCATGCTGGAGAACGGGGTGCCATCGGCGGGCAGCCAGCCATCGTCGATGAGCTGGTACGCCGCCTCCGGGGGCGAGATCATCAGCGGCACGGCAGCGGTCCACTCGCTGGGGATATGGCCGTGGGAGCAGTCACGCTCGTTGGTGATCACCTGGGGAGCGCAGGGGGCTTCTCCATGATCGCCGGTGATGACCAGCACCAGGTCGTCGAGCCGCCCCTGGGCCTTCAGGCCATCGAGCAGCCGGGCGATGCGCGGCTCGGTGCGATCCCGCCACAAGCCGTCCACCTGCTCGTTGATCGAAGCGTCGAAGTCGCTGACGAGCGTCTTGGACGTGACCAGGTCGTCGTCCCGGGTGTACTCCTGCAGGTCCTGCCAGAAGCCCGGGGCGAGGAAGGCATCGTAAGGAGCCGTCGACTCGTCGACGACCCCCAGCGATACCGCCAGTTCGTAGATCCGGGTGCAGGCCTCGGTGTCGGGGTTCCACCAGCAGCGCGGCATGTGCCCGCCGGCCTCGAAGTCGTTGAGGAACATCGTGGCGGCCCGTCCCTTGGCCGTCTCGTCCAACAAGGCTCCGATGGCCTTCCAGGGCGGGCGCTCATCGAGCGGGATCTCCGCCTGGTCCTGGGGGGTGACGTCGGGGGTGATCCACCACTGGTCGGCGTCGTCCACCCACGGAGACACGCCCCCGCAGTCGGCGAGGTCCGCGGCCTGTCCGAACTTGGAGTTCTCCGCACCGAAGAAGTAGGCGCCCCCGAACCGGTCGGCGATGACCTTGAGGTAGGGCTTGTCCTCGCAGTCGGGCGTGATGCTGGCTCGCTTCTCCCCGATGGTGTGGGTCGGCCAGAACAGGCGGACATGCGACTCGATCGTCCACGACGACGGCGTGACCGCACCCTGGAGGCACAGGGCGTCGAGGCCGTAGCCGCTGAGCTGCGACTGGAAGCGCCCGCACAGGTCGACGGCGCCGGCCGCCGTGCTGCTGAGGGCGTCGATGGTCCAGAACACGACGATGGGAGCGTCCGGGACGTCGTACACGCCCGAGGTGCCACCCCCGTCGGCGCCCCCACCGTCGGCGCCGCCACCGTCGCTGCCACCGCCATCGGCGTGACCCCCGTCCGCCGCACCCCCATCGGCGAGACCGCCGTCGGCCGCGCCGCCATCCCCGGTCGGACCGGTATCCCCCCCGGTGTCCCCACACCCGGCGGTGAGCAGGGCAAGGGTCAGGCCAACCAGCACATCGGACTCCGAGGTTCGAGGAAGAGGGGCAGCCAGCCGCGGGCGGCGCCGACGGCGCCATGGCCACCCCTGGTTCCGCCAAGGTAGCTGCCCCTGTCATGGAGTGTAAAGACCGGCGGAGGGAAGAGCCCGGCCGGCGGCGACGCGGCGACGTCCGGATCGCCCCGTTGCCGCGACGCACATCCGCCGGCCGAATCACTCGGTTGCGTCACTCCTTCTTCACGTCCCTGTTCACGGTGGCGACGCTGCAACGGCCGTGGTTACCCTGAAACCGAGCAATGGAGTCCGCGTTGTCCGCCACCGCCCTCACGCCATCGAACTCCACGATGTCGGCCGCCATGGCCACACAGGTGCGCACCCTGGCGTTCGAGGTCCACGCCCTGCTCAGCGACCTCGACACGGCGCGATTCCGCGCCGAGCTGGCCGACGCCTGCCGCCGCCACGTCGCCCACATCGAAGCCCGCATGGTCCCGCTCACCTCGGGAGAACTCAACGGCACCGTCGCCGCCTCCCTCGACGAGCTGCGCCAGGTGATCGCCGCGTACGCGCCCCCCGCCGAGTTGCCCCGGGACCGGATCGACGCCGAGTGGACCCGGTTTCGGACACGCCTGCAACCCGCCTACGAGCACCTCGTCGAGGTACTGCGCCGGGAAGCGGTCCACGTGCCCGCGCGGCGGCCCACCAACTACGCGCGCAGCATCTTTCACTTCGCCAGCGCTGCGGCGGCCATCGCGGTGATCTGGTTTCTGCTCACGCCGACCTCGATGCTGCTCATCGGCGCGGCACTGGCGGCGCTGGCCTGGACCCTCGAGGCCGCCCGGCGGATCTCTCCTCGGATCAACGCCGTGCTGATGGCCATCCTTGGCGGTGTCGCCCATCCCCACGAACACTACCGGGTCAACTCCGCCACCTGGTACTGCACCGCCCTCCTCGGACTGGGGCTGACCGGGTCGCCGCTGCTGGCCACCATCGGCCTGGCCGTCCTCGGCGTCGCCGATCCCGTGGCCGCGCTGGTCGGCCGCCGCTGGGGGACCTGGAAGCTCGTCCACGGACGGTCGCTGCAGGGCACCCTGGCATTCCTCGTCGCCGGCACGGTGGTGGTGGCGGCCCTGGTCCGGGCTGCCCGCACCGACCTCGCGCCGTTCGCGACCCTGGCTCTGGCGGCGACCGCCGCTGGTTTCGGCGCCATCGCCGAGCTGTTCAGCCTCCGGGTGGACGACAACCTGTCGATCCCCATCGCCGCCGCGGCCGGCGCCGCCGTCGCGGCACGGCTGCTCAGCATCGCGCTCTGACGAAGAAGGGGCTACCTTCCCTTCTCCGGGCGCCGCCCATCGCCCGTCCATCGTCGTTGCCGTGCCTGACCGCTACCTCCTTCGCATCGCCCATCATCCCGATCCGGATCGGATCGGACGCGTGCGCTTCCTCTACCCGGGCGAACGCATCGAGCTGGGGCGCAACTGCACGGTGTTCGGGCCCGACGGGCTCCAGGACCCGCGCATGTCCCGGGCCCACGCACGCATCGTGGCGTTGTCCTACGGGGTGATCGTCGAAGACCTCGGCAGTCGGAACGGCACCGTGGTCAACGGCGTCCCGGTGCGCCGCACCGACGTGGATCCGGGCGACCTCATCGGGATGGGTCGGGTCATCATCCAGGTGGGAGCCCGACCCGGCGACCGCATCGAGCCTCCCCGACACCCCGCGGGGATCGTGTCGGCCAGCCCCGCCATGTGGCCCGTCATCGAGCAGGTCACCGACCCGGTCCACACCACCGGCGTCACCATCGTCTGGGGCCCGCGGGGCAGCGGGCGTCGAACCATCGCCCGCGCCCTCCACGACGAGCTGGGGCGGGAGGGGGCCTTCGTGACCGCTTCGCTGGTGGGCGTGCCGCCGGACCGGGTGCCGTACGCCCTCCACGGGCACGCCACCGACGCCGACCGGTCCCCGATGGCCCGGGCCGACGGCGGCACCCTCGTCCTCACCGACATGGACGCGGCCGATCCCGCCGCCTGGGAATCGGTGGTGGCCCTGGTCGAGACGGGCGCCCAGCACCCCGTCGGCGGCCGCCCGCAGCTCCGGGACATCAAGCTGGTCATCACCATGGCGCGCGACCCGTCGCAGGCCCTCGCCACCAACGACCTGCCGACGGTCATCTGGTCCTCGGCCCGGGACCGCACGATCTTCGTGCCGCCCCTCCATGCCCGACGGGAGGACATCCTTCCCCTCGCCCGGCACCTCGCCTGCCTGCACCGGGGCTGGCCCGTCCGGCTCGACCGGCACCTGGCCATGGCCCTGGGCAGCTCCGGCTGGCCCGGAGAAGTGGACGAACTCGATTCGGTGATCGCCCGCATCGTGGACGAGCAGCGGGACCGCGAGCTGCTCACCCTGCCGGACTGGGCCCACGATGTGCTGGGTCCCCGCGCTCCGTCCTCCCAGTCCACCTTCGACTCGCTCGAACTCCTGCCCCTGAACCCTCGCCGGCCATGACGCGCGGTTTTCCGCCCCCGCTGTCCGTCGCGCCGATGATGGACCGCACGGACACCCACTTTCGCTGGGTCCTGCGGCAGATCACCGGCCACACGCTGCTCTACACCGAGATGGTCACCACCGGCGCCCTGCTTCGGGGCCCGCGGGACCGCCTGCTCGAGTACGAGCCGGAGGAACACCCCATCGCCATCCAGCTCGGCGGCGACGACCCCGGCGCCCTCGCCGAGTGCGCCGCCATCGCCGAGGAGGCCGGCTTCGACGAGGTGAACCTCAACGTCGGGTGCCCCTCGAACCGGGTGCAGTCCGGGAGCTTCGGGGCCGCGCTGATGGCCCGCCCCGCCCACGTCGCCACCTGCGTCGCGGCCATGCGTGCAGCCTGCGCGATTCCGGTGACCGTCAAGCACCGCATCGGCATCGACGACATGGACGACTACGAGCACATGCGCCGGTTCGTGGACATCGTGGCCGACGCCGGCTGTGATCGGTTCACCGTGCATGCCCGCAAGGCCTGGTTGCAGGGGCTCAGCCCCAAGCAGAACCGGACCATCCCCCCGCTGCGCCACGACGAGGTCTGGCGTCTCAAGCGACAACGCCCCCAGCTCTCGGTGGAGATCAACGGCGGGATCACCTCGCTGGACGAGGCAGCCCGGCACCTTCGACATGTCGACGCCGTCATGATCGGGCGGGCGGCCTGGGACGACCCGTGGATGCTGCACGACGCCGACGCCCGCTTCTTCGAGCCGGCGGCCGGCACGGCCGTGACCCGGGAGGAGGTGGTCCGACGGGCGGCCGCCCGGGCAGCCGCGCGCCTCGCGGATGGGCGCAGCGATCGGCTGGGCCCGATGGCTCGCCCCCTGCTCAACCTGTTCGCCGGCCGACCCGGTGCCCGGCGATGGCGCCGCTTCCTCAGCGAGCACGCCTTCCAGCCCGGAGCCGACGCCCAGGTCCTGCTCGACGCCCTCACCGTGATGAACGCGACGTCACGACGGGAGAGCGCGTGATCCCGGCGAGCCGGACCGTCGGCCCTGACGACGCCCCCCGATCCGCCTGGGTGCTGCACGGCATCCTCGGCAGCGGCAACAACTGGCGGGCGTTCGGCCGGCGCCTCGTCGAGCGGGCCCCCGGGTGGAAGCTCCGCCTCGTGGACCTCCGCAACCACGGAGACACCGGCCCGGCCCCGCCGCCGC
>RFKJ01000832.1 GCA_003694325.1 Deltaproteobacteria bacterium | reverse complement strand
TCGGGCTGGTCGCAGGCTTCGATCTCGGTGTCGTAGGTGCCGTAGCCGTCGGAGTCCGCGTCGATGTACCAGTCGCGGATCGAGTCGGGGTCCACCGTGGGATCGTCGCCGTCCACCAGGTCGTCGCAGTCGTTGTCGATGTCGTCGCAGACCTCGGCGGCGTCGGGGTTGATGCCGGGGTCGAGGTCGTCGCAGTCGTCGCCGACCTGTCCATCGGCCTGGGGGTGGTCGCTGCTGTCGAACCCGTCTCCGTCCTGGTCGAAGTCGTCGTGACCGTCGCAGTCCTGGTCGATGCCGTCGTACCAGGTGTCGGCCTTCGCGCCAGGGTTGACCTCGCTGGCGGTGAGCTGCTCGTAGCC
This sequence comes from Deltaproteobacteria bacterium, assembly GCA_003694325.1. Classification (GTDB taxonomy): domain Bacteria; phylum Myxococcota_A; class UBA796; order UBA796; family UBA2385; genus J125. The sequence goes on along the minus strand of RFKJ01000832.1, from coordinate 4,906 downwards.
GGGGGCGGCCACCATGTTGTCGGGGATGCTGTTGGGGTCGTCCCAGCAGTCGCCGCCGGGCAGGCCGCCGCTGCCGGGCACCCCGACCGTGGGCAGGCCGACGAAGGCGTCGAGCACGAAGCCATCGCCGTCGGCGTCGTAGTCGTCGTCCTCCCCGCAGTCCTGGTCGAAGCCGTCGTACCAGGTCTCGGTGGCCCCGGGGTGGATGTCGGCCCCCGACAGGCCGGTGCCGCCCGGTCCTTCGACCCGGTCCCAGCAATCGCCCTCGGCGATGCTGACCCCGTCGCCGTCCATGTCCTGGGTCTGCCAGTCGGCCTTGCAGGCCGACAAGGCCAGGGCTGCACAAAAAGGCAGGAGCTTTTCGGAGGTGGTCATGCTTGGCCCCGGTGAGGACAGCATGGTAACGCGGGGGCTGCTGTCGATGGAGTGAGCGATGATACGCGTCGAGGGACTGCAGAAGGTCTATGGCGGTTTCGAGGCGGTGCGCGGCATCAGCTTCGAGGTGGGGCGGGGCGAGGTGGTGGGCCTGCTGGGGCCCAATGGTGCCGGCAAGACCACCACCATGCGCATCGTCTGCGGGTGCATCGGGGCGACCGCCGGCCGGGCGCTCATCGACGGTCGGGACGTCCTCGAGGATCCCCGTGGCGTCAAGCGGCGGGTCGGCTACCTGCCGGAGGTGCCCCCGGTCTACCCGACCATGACGGTGGAGGACTACGTCCGCTTCGCGGCGACCATCAAGGAGGTGGACGACCCGGAGGCCGCCGCGGACCGGGCCATCGGCCGGGTGGGGCTGGCCGAGGTCCGCCACCGGGTGATCGACCACCTGTCGAAGGGCTATCGCCAGCGGGTCGGGCTGGCCCAGGCCCTGGTGCACGACCCCGACGTCCTGGTGCTGGACGAGCCCACCAGCGGGCTGGACCCCGCCCAGCGGGTCGAGATCCGCGAGCTGCTCCGCGACCTGGCGGCCGGCGAACGGACCGTCATCCTGTCGACCCACATCCTGCCCGAGGTGGAGGCGGTGGCCGAGCGGGTCATCATCATGCACCAGGGCCGGGTCGTGGCCCAGGACCGGATCGACGCGCTCGAGTCCGGGGGGGCGGTGCGCCTGCGCGTCGCCCGGCCGGGCCCGGAGGCCGAGCAGGCCCTGCGGGCCGTCCCGGGGGTGAGCGAGGTCGAGGGGCGTCCGGATGGCCGCATCGACCTGCGCATCGACGGCAGCGACGACACCCGGGCGGCCGTGGCGGCGGCGGCGGTCCCCTTCGGGCTGCTGGAGCTGACCGGCGGCGACAACCTCGAGGCGGTCTACCTCCGCCTCACCGCGGGCGGGGAGGGCCCCGATCCGCGGGAGAACTTCGGACGTGGCGGCGTCTCGTCCACGGTGGAGGCCTGATGCGTGCCATCCTCGCCATCGCCCGACGCGAGCTGGACCAGTACTTCGCCACCCCGATGGGGTGGCTGTGCCTGTGTGGCTTCGTCCTGGTGACCGGCTTCTTCTTCGCCCTGATGACCAGCGACTACGCCATGCAGGCCAGCCAGGCGGCCTTCGACCCCTACTCCCAGGGGCAGATCAACGTCAACGACTGGCTGATCGCGCCGTTCTTCGGCAACACCGCGGTCATCCTGCTGCTGCTCTGCCCGGCCCTGTCGATGCGGCTGTTCGCCGAGGACCGCCGCCAGCGCAGCATGGAGCTGCTGCTGTCCTCGCCGGTCTCCTCGGCCCAGATCGTCCTGGGCAAGTACCTGGGCGCCCTGGGCTTCCTGGTGGTGATGCTGGCGGCGACCCTGCACTACAGCTTCATCCTGCACTGGCTGGGGCGGCCCGACCCGGGGATCCTGGCGTCGAACTACCTGGCCACCTTCCTCATGGCGGCCTGCTTCATGGCGGTGGGCATGCTGGCCAGCGCGTTCACCGACAACCAGATCGTGGCGCTGGTGGTCAGCTTCGGCGGCCTGCTGGCGCTGTGGGTGCTGTCCTGGGCGGACGCCATCGCCCCGAGCGGCTGGGGCACCGTCCTGGCCGACATCTCGATGCTCAGCCACCTCGAGCAGCTCACCAAGGGCCTGCTGCACCTCCAGGACATCGTCTACTACCTCAGCTTCATCGGCTTCTTCGTGTTTGCCACCTGGCAGCGCGTCGAAGCCTGGCGCTGGCAGTGAGGGGGACATCGCCATGAAAGGTCATGCCTGGATCCTCGGCCTGCTCGGCGCGATGGGCCTGGTGGGCTTCGTCGCGGCCGTGGCCACCGCCGACGTGGTGCAGACGCCCGTCGCCATCGGCGGCGTGGTCAGCCTGGCGCTGGTCATCGCCTGGATCGCCCTGGACGCCGAGTCGCTGGGTCGGGCCGCCCGCCGCCGGGGCACCCGCTACTCGGTCAACGCCACCCTGCTGGTGGTGGTCGTCGGAGCCATCGCCATCGCCGCCAACGTCCTGGCGCATCGCTACGACAAGCGGTTCGACCTGAGCGCCAGCCAGCGCTTCGACCTGTCGGAGCAGACCGACAAGGTGCTGGACGGCCTCGACCAGGACGTGCGGATCCTGGCCTTCTTCACCTCGGGCAGCCCCGAGGAGAGCGACTTCCGTGACCTCATCGAGGGATACCGGGCCCGCAGCGAGCACATCGTGGTGGAGTTCCACGACCCGGTGCGCGAGCCCCTGCTGGCCGAGCAGAACGACATCACCTCGAGCTTCGGCACCGTGATCCTCCGGGCCGGCGACAGCACCCAGCGCCTGGAGTTCGACTTCGACGAGGAGGCGATCACCAACGCCATCATCCGGGTGACCTCGGGGCGGCAGCACCCGCTGTGCTTCGTCACCGGGCACGGCGAGCTGGACTTCGAGGACAGCACCGGGCCGACCGGCCTCGGGATGGCCGTCGAGCGGCTGACCGGGCAGAACTACACCGCGCGGGGCCTGAGCCTGGTCCGCGAGGGGCGGGTGCCCGACGACTGCGAGGTCACGGTGGTCGCCGACCCGCAGACCGACCCCCTGCCGGCCGAGCGCGAGATGCTGGCGGCCTACGTGGCCGGTGGCGGGGCGCTGGTCGTGCTCCTCGACCCGATGCACGCCCCGGAGCTGGCGGCCGACCTGGCGCGCTACGGGTTCAGGCTCCAGGACGACGTGGTCCTGGAGGCCAACCCCCGGTACCAGCTCGTCGGCGGCGATGCGACCTGGATCGTCCTCGATCCCGACTCCTTCGAGCCCCACGCGATGACGGAGGATCTCGCCGGGATGGTGATCCTCCGCCTCGCCCGTTCGGTGGGCAAGGGGGATTCGGTGAGCGGGATCACGGTGCAGGTGCTGGCCCGCACGACCCCCTACGGGTGGGCCGAGACCACCCTGGACGGGGCCACTCCGCCGCAGCCCGACGACGGAGACATCGTCGGGGACGTGCCGCTGGTGGCCCTCGCCGAGGTCGACGACCCGGCGGCGATCTCGGTGGGGGACATGGCCATCGGCGCGGCCGGGTCGACGGCGCTGCCGGGCCTGGCGGCGGCCCCGGCTCCGGCGGCGCCGCCGGAGGTGGAGCGCAAGGCCGGCGGCCGGGTCCTGGTGTTCGGGGACTCCGACTTCGCCAGCAACGAGCTGCTGGGGCAGGGGAGCAACCAGGACCTGTTCCTGAACGCCATCGCCTGGCTGGTCGGCGAGGAGGACCAGGTGAGCATCCGCCCCAACGAGGGGGCGACCGGGTCGCTGACCATGAACGGCCTGCAGGGGTTGATGGTGTGGCTGCTCTGCCTGCTCGTGGTGCCCGGCGTCACGGTGGGCATGGCCATCGGCACCTGGCGGCATCGCCGCAACCTCTGACCGACGGTCCGCACCGGGGCCGGCAACGCAACGACCCCGCGGGCCGGGGTGGCCTGCGGGGTCGGAGGGTGGCGGTCGCCGGGACCGCCGCGGTGTCGGGGCGGGATCAGCCCAGGATCTGCTGCAGCTTGGTGGCCTGCCCGATGTTGGATGCCTTGAGCTTGCCCATCATGAAGGCCTGCATGGCCTTGGAGGGGTTGTCGAGGATGCCTTCCCACGTGCCCTTGTCGGTGGTGATGACGCAGGTGGCGTTGTCGGCGGGCCCTTCCTTGACGCCGGCGGTGTCGGCGCCGTTCAGGTCGAGGGTCCAGGTGCCGGCACCCTTGATGTCGAACTGGAACACGGCCCCCATGGTGCAGAGGTCGGGGTTGTCCTTGAGCTTCTGGGGCAGGTACTCGCTGAAGAACTCGTTGGTGTCGGCCATCTTGGACTCCGTGGATGGGATGGGGGCCGTTAGGGCAGGGACACGGTCGGAGGGCTTTCATACCCTTCGACCCCCGGTCGGGGCAAGTCAGGCGGCGATCCCCAGGGCCCGAGCAAATGCGCGGGCTTCCCGGGCCGGGAAGGACCAGCCGCCCAGGGGCCGGTTGTGGGGCAGGCCGTGGAAGTCGCTGCCCCCGGTCGCCACCAGGCCGTGGCGGTGGGCCAGTCGGAGGAGTGCGTTGCGGGCCACCGGGCCCAGGCCGGGGCGGGCCGTCTCGAGGCCCTGCAGCCCGGCGGCCTGGAAGGTGCCGACCAGGGCGGCGGCGGCCTCCGGCGGCGGGTGCGCCCACGACGTCAGCCCCCCGGCAGCCCGGGCGCGGTCGATGGCTTCGAGGAACGGCAGGTCCACCGGGGGCACCAGGCCGACGCGGTCGCCGGTGTACCGCGCAAAGGCGTCGGGCAGGTCCCGGGCGTGTCCGGCGTCGACGATGGCCTGGGAGAGGTGGGTGCGGGTCACCGCCTGCTCGCCTTCCAGGGCCGTCCGGGGAGGGCCGGCGACGCCGGGGAGGCCGGTGGCTGCGAGCCCCGCTCGGTAGCGCGCCACCCGGGCGGCGCATCGCCCCCGCAGGAAATCGTGGAATTCCGCCGGCATCTCGCCGGGAAAGTAGACCAGCAGGT
>RFKJ01000070.1 GCA_003694325.1 Deltaproteobacteria bacterium | reverse complement strand
GTTGGAGGAGAGGGAGGGGGCCTCCCCGGCTCGAAGGGTACAAGGGGGTCACAAGTCGCAGAGACCGCGGGTCTTGCGGAGTTGTGACCGAGTTGGCCTCCGCATTCGGTCATGAGCCGGAGAGACCTGGATGTCTGACGGAGTTGTGGCCGAAACGGAGCCATGCGCCGGACGCAAGTCGTGGAGACCGGAGGTCTTCTTGACTTGTGACCGCCGGGCTCCCCGGCGGCGGTGCACGTCGCGGTGGACGCCGCCGGCGGTGCACGTCGCGGTGGACGCCGCCGGCGGTGCATGTCGCGGTGGACGCCGCCGGCGGATCACCGGCGGCTCCGCGGCGGATGCCCCGCGGCTGCGCGGCGGCTGCCCCGCGGCTGCGCGGCGGCTGCCCCGCGGATCAGCGGCGGTTCACCGGCGGATCAGCGGCGCCGCTTGCTTCGGGCGTGGCTGCCGCCCTTGCCGTCGCGCCACAGGTGGCCGCGTCCCTCGAAGCGTTGGCAGATCTCGCGCGCCTGGTCTCCCTCCATCTCGCCACAGAGGCGCCGGGCCTCCACCGGCTTGAGGTACAAGAGCTGCAGGCGCAACAGGTCACGCTCCTGGGGGTCGTCCGAGGCGGCGATGGCCGCCTCGATCTCGGCGGTCCGGGACGTGGAGGCGAGGACCCTCTCCTCGCAGCGTTCGCGGCGGGCTTCGTCGGGGAAGTGGGCGCAGCGGGCAAGCGCGCCCTCGTCGGAGACCGCGGCCGCCAGGTCGTCGTCCAGGCCCAGGGCCAGGATGCCCAGCGCCACCGCGGCGACGACCGCCACCAGCACCAGCGCCATCGCGAGCCACCGGGTCATGGACAGGACTCGTCGGTGCGGGGGGTGTAGGGAGTCGGGACGTTGTTCCGCTGGGCCGCCTTCCGGGTGGCCCGGGCCAGCTTCCAGGCGGGGCTGTGTTCGGTGAAGAAGCTCTCGGGCTGGCGATAGCCGCCGGTGTCGGCGCCCATCAGGGTGGCCGCCGTGAGCTGGACGGCGGGCGAGGGATCCCGGGCCAGCTCGGCCAGGTACAGGGCGTCGATGGGGCGTCCGTGGGTCCAGATGGCGGAAAGGGTGGCGATGCGCAGGTCGGTGTCCGGATCGGGGTCGGTGAACCGGATGCCGCCGCCGTAGGTGCGGATGGTGCCGGTATAGAGCGGCGACAGCAGGTCCATGCGGGGAACCAGCCGGACGCGCCAGCAGGCCAGCGGCAGAGGGGCGCCCGACGGCGGCGGTTCGCGACCGTCCCACACGGCCTGGACGTACTCGACGATGTCGCGAGACCGGCCCTGGTTGCCCTGCAGGCGCACCGCCTCCCAGGCGAAGGCGGTCCGGGCGTGGCGGGCATGGCGCCCCGGTGCGGCGCGGGCGGCAGCGGGATCGGCGCTGCCGGACCCCGCGTAGATCCCGTGCCAGGCGGCGGCCCGGGCGATCTCGGTCAGGTGGGCCCCTTGCAGGCCGATGTCGGGCAGGGTGGCGATGAACGCGTCCACCCGCTCCCAGGCGTCGGCGTCGGCGGGGGTGGCGTCGACCAGCTCGGTGCTGCGCAGCCACAGGGCATGGCCGAAGCACATCTGGGCGAACCGTCCGATCTCGCCGCAGATGGACAGCGCCGGGTTCAGCTCGCCCCGCATGGCGAGGGCCTCGGCGACCTGGAACCGGCACTCGTCCCGCCAGGTGCCCTGGGGCAGGACGTCGCACTCCTCCGCGGCCTCGGCGCCGCGGCCCCCGTACACGCTCTCGACCACCCGGTCCAGGGTGCACAGGGCCTGGACCTCGGGGCTGTCTGCGGCGCAGAGGTCGTCGGGGACCCGGCCGCAGGCGGGCGCCAGGGCCCAGGTGAGGGCGGCGGCGATGGAGAGCGAGCGGAGGTCGGGCATCGGGATGCAAGGTAGCCCACTGCGTGGGTGGCAGCCGGATGCAGGGCTGCCCGGGCCGGGCCCTACCGGTGCAGCCCCGCAAGCTGTGCACTCGCTCCGATCCGCTCGAAGCCCCGCGCGGCGGCATCCAGCTCGGCGGCACCCTCCGTGCCGCCGAGGGCGCGACCGAGCGCGGCGTGCGCCAGGGCTTCGTCGTAGGGCATCTGGAGCGAGGCGGCCGCTTCCACGGCCCGACGCAGGGTGGCGGCGGCACCGCGGGCACCGTCGAGGCGTTGCTGCCAGCCACGGCAGGTCAGGGCGCGGGCGCGGGCGATCGGGAAGACCCGGGCATAGCGCTGCAGCGCCTTGCAGGCCTGCCGGGCCTCGCGGGTCACCTCGCCGGCCGGCTGGTCGGTGCCGCCGTGCTCCCGAAGGGTCAGGAGAACCTCGGCGGCCGCGGCGTAGCCCTCGAAGCAGTACACGGCGACGGGTGCCAGGCCGGCGCTGGCCCGGTTGGCCTGGACGGCGGCGCGCAGGGCATCGTCCAAGCGGCCCTGGAGCAGGCGGCCCCGCGCCAGCAGGCCGTGCCCCCAGACCTGCTCGGAACGCCCGATGTCCTGATCGAGGAAGGGCTCCAAGGCGTCCAGCAGGGGGCCGGCCCGTTCCAGGTCCCCGAGGGCCAGCAGGCTCTCCAACTGGTCGAGGATCCCCCACGCCTCGGCCTGGAAGTCCCCCTGTCGCCGCGCGGAGGTGTACAGGACCTCCCGCCCCATGCGGACCCGCTGTTCGTACCGGCCACGGTAGTGCAGGAGGGTGGACAGTCCGCAGACCGCCTCGATCCAGCGCCGCTTGTCGCCGATCCGCTCAGCGAGCTGGACCGCCTCTTCGAGGGCCGCGGTGCCTTCATCCCAGCGCCCGGTCGCGACCCGGCTGAACCCGGTGAAGAACTGGACCGGCTGGCGGGCGGCTCGGCCCTCGGGCCGGGAGACCAGGTCGGCCGCGAGCCGCAGGTACAAGTCGGTGAGGCGGAACTGCGGGACCATCGAGATGATCCAGCCGGTCAGGGCGTAGGCCCGGGCCAGCTCGGGCGAGGGTCCGGCGGCCTCGGCGATGTTGAGGGCCTGCAGTGCGGCGTTGAGGGTCTCGACCGGCCCGGCCAGGAAGAAATAGGTCTCGAGCAGGCGCAGGTAGGCCTGGGCCGCTTCGTTGTGGATGGCGACCTGTTCAGTCGGCAGGGGCCGGTCGGCGGCTGGCAGCAGGCGTGCCCGCACCTGGCGGCCCGCACCGGCCAGGAGCTGCAACACCACGCCGCCCAGGGAGGGCGGCACGGGAAAGCCCAGCAGTCCGGCCGCCGCTTCGAGGGCGGCGCGACTCTCCGGGAGCTGCCCGAGGCCGAGCAGCGCTTCGCCCCGCTGGCGGTGCCAGTGGGCTCGCCGCAGGAACGAGTCGTCGGTCTGGGGCGCACCGGGCATCTCGAGGGCCTGGCGGAATGCCCGCTCCGCTTCATGGTAGGCCCCCTCCGCGAGGGCCTGGTCGCCCGCCTTTTCGAGGTAGTGGAGGGCCTTGTCGATGCGGTCGGCTCGGGACCAGTGCCAGGCCAGTCGGGGGTAGTGCGGGGCGATGTGGTCGCCGAAGGCGGTCTCCAGGGTCTCGGCCACCCGGCGGTGGAGCTGCCGCCGCTGGGAGTAGAGCAGCAGCTCGTAGGCGACTTCGCGGGTCGTCTCCTGCCGGTAGCGCCAGGCCTCCTCGGGTGGTGGCGCCTCGGGCTCGGTCAGGCCGACTCCGACCAGCTCGCTGGCCTTGGTACGGAGCACCGGCCGGTCGCCGTCCACCGGGTAGACCTCGTGCAGGACCCGGAAGCTGAAGGATCGCCCGATCACGCTGGCGACCTTGCAGACCAGCTGCTGCCGCGGATCGAGGCGGTCGATGCGTGCCAGGATGGCGCCCTGCACCGTGTCCGGCAGGCTCAGGGGACCGTTGGCGACCACACCCTCGGCCAGGCGGGCCCCTTCCGCATCGACGCGGATGGCTCCGCTCTCGCGCAGGGACAGGGCGAGCTCCTCGATGAAGAAGGGGTTGCCCTCGGCCCGCTCGAAGATCGTCCGGGTCAGGAGCTCATCCGGTGCTGCCCCCAGGCGGCGCTGCAGCAGGTCGGCCGTTTCGTTCACGGTCAGGGGTTCGAGGCGGATGTGGACACTGGACGGCCGCTCGGCCAGTGCCGTCCAGGTCGGGGGCACGGGGTCCTCCTGGGGACGGCTGGCCACCACCAGCAACACCGGCTGCACGCGGTCCGCCACCTGCCGGAGCAGGGCCCAGGACGCCGAGTCCAGCCAGTGGGCGTCCTCGACGACGAGGGCGAGGGGCCGGGGCGGATCGGTGCCGACCTCGCCCTGGAGCAGGTGGACGAGCAGGTCCTGCGTGTTGTAGGCGCGCACCTCGCCCTGCATCGCAGCGGTCAGCTCCGAATCGGGGAGATCGACGTCGACGACATCGCGCAGCAGGGGACCGAGGCGGGCCAGGACCTCGTCGGACCGCATTCGCTGCTCCAGGCGGGCCCGGCGGGCGTTCCGGTCGAGCTGGTCGAGGCCGAGCAGGCGGGCGAAGACCGGCCGCCAGGCGAAGTAGGGAGTGGTCCGCTCGATGGGGTCTCCGCTCCCGGCCAGGACCTGGATCCGCCGAGAGCGGGCCAGGGCCTGGAAGTCGGCGGTGAGGTGGGACTTCCCAAGGCCCGGTGCGCCCTGGATGAGCACGATCCGGCCCTCACCCTGTTCCAGGTGATCCAGTGCCTCGACGAGTTGCTCGCGCTGGCGACGGCGACCGACCAGCGGCTCGATCTCGGAGGCGGCGACTTCCTGGGGTTCCCAGGCGGCCACGGGGGCGGTCTTGCCCTTGAGCCGCAGCCGCACCGGTGCACCGAAGCGGACCCGACTCCGGGCAGCTTCTCGGGTGGCGGTGTCACAGAGTACGTGACCGCGGGCCTGCTGCATCAGCCGGGCGGCGAGGTTCACGGTGTCGCCCATCACGGTGTACTCGCGGCGGGTGGACCCGCCGACCACGCCGCAGAACACCCGCCCGGTGGCCACGCCGATGGCGCACTCCAGGCCGAGCCGGGAGAGGGCGGCCTGGACATCCATGGCGGCCAGGACGCCGCGGACCGGGTCGTCTTCGTGGGCATGGGGCGGAAGTCCGAGGGCCGCCAGCACGTTCATGCCCTTGTCGTCGACGGTGAGCTTGTTGATGCTGGCCTGGTAGCGCTCCAGCACGCCGCCGAGCGTGCCGAAGGCGGCCTGGGTGCACCGCAGCCGATCGTCCTCACGGGTCGCCAGGCCGACCAGGTGGATGAACAGGACCGTGACCCGCCGCAGCTCGGACAGCCAGTCGGTCTGGCCGGCCGCCAGGCGCAGCCGGACCGCCCGAGACACGAAGCCGGCCACGGCGGCGTCATGGATCACCGGAGCGGGAGGAGGGGTTGCAGGGGAGGGAGGGGCCCTCACCTGCGGGAGAGGTAGAGAGGGGGCGGCAACGGGGGGCAGCGGATCAGAGATGGCGTCGAGGCGCACGCAGCCACCGCCGACCGGGGAGCCCGTGCAGTAGGGGGCGACCAGGGTCCAGGCCTCGGCCGACAGCACGGTCTGGCCGGTCGCCGCGTGGTGCTCGGCCGTGGCCATCTGGTCGAGGGGAGCGCCGATGGGGACGCACTCCCAGTGGCTGGAGTCGCCGTGCACGTAGAGCACCTGGAGCGGGCCCGCGCCGATGCCGATCCGCAGCGTCAGCGAGGCGTCGGCGTGGCGGGCCACCTCGGCCAGGGCATCGTGGACCTGGTGGCCGCACGCTGCCGCCCTTCGGGTCGCCGTGGCGAGATCGGGGTCGATCCAGAGGGCCAGCAGGGCGTCGCCGGCGAACTTGACCACTTCGCCGCCGTGCTCCTCGATCACAGCGATGAGCCGGCCGAAGTAGCGGTTGAGGAGGTCGGTCAGTTCTTCGGCGCCTCGGGCCCCGTGGCGTGCCAGGCGCTCGGCCAGGGGGGTGAAGCCCGAGATGTCGGCGAAGAGCACCGCGGCCACCAGGCGCTCCTCCTGTGGTTCCGTGAGCGGCTCACTCTGCGCTCCGAAACGGCGGGTGACGAGCGCCGGAACGAAGCTTGCCATTGAGTTGGCGGTAGCGGGATGGACGACCACGAGGCTCCAGGGACGGGTGGGAGTATAGGCGCGGTGCCCCGGCGCGGGTAAGCCGTTGGACGAGTCAGGGGCGAGCCGTCGCAGGGGAGACGCCGCTCGGCACTGTGCTGCCCGCATGCTCGACCTGGGCCCGCCCCCGGCGATCTCCCTGGTCCCCCACCACCATGCCGCTGCGACCGCGGTGCCTGCGTGGTGCCCGGCCACGCGGTGGGGCTGCTCTCGACTGCGCCTCGTGGCCCACCCCCGGCCGACGCCCCCCGACATTCCCGCCCGTCGTCGCCTGGGTCGTCGCCCTCTCGACGCCGAGCCCCGCGGCCCGTCCACCCGGGTGCCACGGTGGCGGCTTCCTGCGCCGGGTTCCTCGCTGGCCGCTCTGCCGTGGCTGCCCTGCCGTGGCCGCTCTGCCGTGGCTGGTTTTTCATGACAGTGCAACGTTGCACTGTTATAACC